>CAIWVT010000132.1 GCA_903916135.1 uncultured bacterium | reverse complement strand
TTCAACAAAATCAAAAAACATGTAGAGAAGTATGAACCCTGGTTCGAAGTGGCACCTAACTCTTCTGAATGGCTCTACACGCTTACTTGTAAGCTTCCGGAAGCCAAAAGAAAGTCGGATTTTGAAGAATTGATTTTTGCTCACATTTATCTGGCAGCAGATTGTGTTCGTTTTATTTTTCTCCCGGCAGAAATAGGATTTGGATTGATGGATGATGCACCTTCATTAAACCAATATCATAAACGTAGTACTGTCTTTAAGTTTTATAATTCAAAGCAAGTGGATGAGAAAGAACTCGAAATAATACTGAAGAAAGGATTACAATTATTTAAGGATAGTGGGTATATCATTTCATGATTACCTTTGCCATAATTTAGTATGGATAATATTCAGATGAACTACTCGAATCAAACTATGGAAATGCTTTCAAATCTCGTCACACAATATGATGTGGATTTGGCTATTTATAACCGAAAAAGATACAAACATATCATTTTCTTTCCGTTGAGTTTCGTGTGTGGTTACATAACACTTATCATTGGTTTCGTTATGTTCATCAAAATAGTTCGCGAACGCAAACGATTATTCCATGAAAAACAAAACATCCACAATGCCATCAACGGATTGAAACAATCCCTTAGTTTGGAGGAATATCTATCATTGAAATCGAGAATGGTGTTTGCGGGGAGGGAATAAAGAAATTATTAAAAATATTTACACATGAAGATACACATCTATAATAGCCAAACTTCAAAATACAGACTGATATACGAATCGAATTCCCTGCATCCTAATTTATTAATTGCCGATACAATTATGAATTGTGGCACGGCAGGAGATACGTTGAGTCTCCATTATAGTCTTCCTGAAATGTCTGATTCTGCCGTAGTAAATTATTATGTAAAAGTCTATTGTAAAGAGGAAGAAATGAAAGATTTTGCCATGAAAATAACCAACGCCTGTACTATGGCGAAAAAAGCTGTTAAACTCAAATCTAAAGATAAAGAAACGATGCTGTTTTTGGGAAAGTATAAATCTTTGGTATCTAGTTTAAAAAAAGAAATACTAGCAAAAGATGAATACTTTCTATCGTTCTACAACCTAATAGAATTGACACCCTATGTAGATAATAATGTTTTAGATGTAAACCATCTGTATTACTTCGATGAACCAAATACGGAAAAGTTGATCATAAAAGAAATTTTAAATTCAATAAAGGATCGAGAAGCTATCTTATCTTTAGAAAAATCAGTAGATACCATTTTTAAAAGCAGTCTGTTTGATTCAGTGGATACTGAGGATTGTGATTTTATTAAAATTCCGATGTGGGATATACCACCTTGTTATTTACTTCCTTATATCCAATTAAATTACACACGAGAGAATCTTAAGCCCGCTCTTGTTCCTTTTAAAGCCAAGTTGAAAGAACTCTCCAAGGAACTCTTTAACATCAAATGGAGACAGGAGAATTTTCAACAAATAAAACAATTATGCACCGAGAAACTTTCCGAGCAGCTAGCACCTGTTCAAAAGTCAATTGACGAGAGTTTATATTTAAGTCCATTAAAGTATCAATATCCAAAGTTTGAAAATATAAAATTCTGTTTAGGCATCACTTCTGCCGAAAACTTGGTGAACTATTATGAGAAAAACGAAATTGTTGAACCTTATGTTGCAAGCGAAATAAAACACCAACTTAGCCGATACATTGACCTGCAATCTACTTATGTGTTTTCCTATGTCGAAATAGAACTCCCAAGACGAAATCCGGAAAACACCGCTGAGTAATACCATCACATACTATATTTTAGTCCAAACTCCGTTTGGTATAATGCCGATAAAGGAGCTGTTATAGTTCAATTTTCCTGTCTCTCACACGACCCTGTCCCGTACACATAAGTCGGGGAAGTCGTGATTGGACTATTACAGATACCGTATCAGTATAACATTGAATACATTTCTTTTTAAACATTGAAATCTCCAACCATCTCCGTGTATCTCCGTGTATCTCCGTGTATCTCCGTGTATCTCCGTGTAACAATTCTAACACATTTTCACACATAAACCTATTGCGTTCTATTGTGCCTATTGTGGTGAAAAACATCTCCATTATATGATTCCAACCAAACACCTAACCTTATATTCATTCTATTTTCCCCGAAAAAAAAACATACTTCTTGAACACAATTCCCTCCTTCCCATACATAATTATCTTCTTCCCGAACACATTTTTCTTCTTCCTGAAGACAATTACAACCTTCCCGAATATAATTTCCTCTATCATGTACACGATTTATTGGGAATGGATTATTACAGATACCATATAGATTTAAAATCTCAAATCTTGGTTCATAAACTTTTTTTCATTATTCCGATGAAAATATAAAATAATTTAGCTTCATATCGAAATATAACCTACCTTTGTAGCTAATTAATTTAACACTAACCAAAATCTCAAACACATGAAAAAAACTCTATTCTTTTTATTTGTAATGTTAGGCAGCTTATTCGTTGCAAAAGCACAGCTTAACTTGTATCTAACCGATTTCGAGACCTACACGGTAGGTACGCGTCTGGCAACGCAAGCAGGTTCTCCCTGGACCACTTGGTCAATTGCTCCCGGCGGTGCAGAAGACCCCTTTGTTTCAAGTACTCAAGCTCACAGCGGAACCAAATCTGTGAACGTTCTCAATGCCAACGACTGCGTTTTTCAGTTATTCGACAAAACCACCGGTCGTTATAATATTGAATGGTATATGTATGTTGAATCCGGAAAGTTAGGATACTTCAACTTTCTGAGCGATTTTAATGGCAGCACCAGCAAATGGGCACTTCAGGCGTTTCTTATTCATGATTCTATTTTAGTTGATGCAGCCGGAACTTCTTCATATAAAGGATTATTTGCAAGCAATACATGGAAAAAAATGCAAGTGATTGTTGACATTGACGATGATTTTGCCACATTATTAGTTGACGACATCGAACTGATTAGCTATCAATGGAGCAAAGGTGCTCAAGGCACCGACAATTCGTTGAAACTTGATGGTATTAATTTTTATGGATGGGATAATAACGCTACAGGTACCTCCGGCTACTATATTGATGATTTAACCGTTGACAGTGTAGCCGCTCCTATCTCTCCCTCAAATCTAACAGCAACACTTAATGGTGCGGATATTGATGTGGTTTGGACTGCGCCTGTTCCTGCTCCAAGTTTGTATAAATTAAGTCGCAATGGTGTTGTGGTAAGTGCCGGAACCGGATTAACCTATACGGATGTTGGACCTTGGCCCAATATGTATATCTATGGAGCAAGAGCTAATTATCCTTTCTTTGGTTACTCTCACGCATCTAATCTTGACACAGCCACCATCACCGGAGGTGTTAGCCGCAATTTGGTGTTGTTTGAAGAATTCACAGGAACATGGTGTCAATATTGCCCAGGTGCAGCTATGGGCTTGCGCGATATGATTGAAACGAATCATAAAAATGCAGCAGCGATTGCTTATCATAATGGCGATCCTTATGTGGTTACCTCCGGTTCCGATCGCGAAGCATACTATGTTATCACTGGTTTCCCTACCGTTATTGGCGATGGCAATCGTGATGGCTCTTCACGCGTTGATGGTGGCAATGCCACAACAAGTATGTATCCCTCCTATTTGCCCATTTACAACAAACGCATCGCTTGTCCGGCATTCGACAACCTGAATGTTTCGATAGTTCAAACTTCAACAGACAATTATACTGCTACTATCGTTGCACAAGAAACCTTTACTGCTTTCTCACCTGTTAAATTACATGCAGTGCTGACTGAATCGAATATTGCTGTTACTTGGGGAAACCAAACCGAATGTGATTTTGTGGAACGCGCTATGTATCCAAGTTCAAGCGGAACTTCGGTAAACTTCACAACACAAAATCCGCAAACCTTCAATATCAATTTCTCCACTGCCGGATATGTAAAAAACAATTGCGAATTTGTTGTATTTATTCAAGATGATGTTTCTCGCGAAGTAACTCAAGTAGCAAAAGTTGATATGTCAAGTGTGATTGGTGTGGAAGAACTTTCGGGCAATAAAATCAGTATCTACCCTAATCCTGCAAGCGAATATTTCATAGCAATGACCAATGGCAAAGGCTTGATAGAGATTTATGACGTAACTGGAAAATTAGTTTCTACCTCATCTATCACCAAAACAACTCAAGTGGTTGACATTCGTAAGTTGCAAAAAGGTTTATATTTTGTAAAAATCACCAACGAAAACAATGCCTTCACTCAGAAGTTAGTTGTAGAATAATCATATTTATCTAATTTCATTTAAAAAGCTCATTCGCCAAAAGGCGGATGGGTTTTTTTTATACTGGTTATCTGTATCTTAAAAAAGCACCTTCCTTCCATTTACCTATTTCTATCGGTAAAACTCATCAATTCATCGGCGAACTATTTTAAGGGATTTCTACTTCAATTCACCGTTTTGTTTTCGGAATACATATAATTCATTTTTTTTAGGGCTATTTGTGTTGCACCTTTGCATCAAATTTAAAATTAAAAACCAAACACCATGAAAACAAGTAAAAAAATTCTCGCCTTTGTTGCAATGCTCGTATTGCTCACAACACAATCGTTTGCAACAACAAAAAAAGACACTATGATGAATCTTCCTCAATCCATTCATGAAGCAATTGCCTATCCTGAATCAGCAAAGTCAGCAGGCATCGAAGGTTTTGTATTGGTTCAATACCACGTAACACAACCGGGCACCATCAAGATAGATGCCATCAACGGTAGCAGCTCTCTACTCATGAATTATGTTGTAAACAAATTAAGCGGTTTGTATGTTCCAATAGCCGAACGTAAAAATCACTATGCGAAGTTCGTGTTCAAACTTTATTAAAATAAACAATTATCCAAAAAACAAACAATCAATCTAATACTAATTAAAAATTTAAACATTATGAAAACAACAAAAATTATGAAATCAATTACAGCACTTGTAATTTTGATTTTTGTAGCACAATTAAGCTACGCAGCAGTTCATGATCCAAAAGAAGCAAATGAACTAAAAACAACCATGAAGAAATATGTAGCATATCCTGAGTTTGCGAAAGAAAACTTGCAGACAGGATTTGTAGTTATTGCTTTTAATGTGGATGACCAAGGCAAAATTATCGTAAAAGCCATCAATGGAAGTACGCCTGAGTTTAAGGAATATGTAGAACAAAAACTGAAAGATGTAGTATTGGAAAATCCTCAAAACTATCAGGACAAAACCCAATATTATCGCTTCGACTTTCAATTGGTGAACGACTATTAAGATAATTTTTTTTAGGGTTATCAAACAAAAAGGCTCCTGAGTTTTCGGGAGTCTTTTTTTAATTCATTTCTTTTACCAAAAATGCTTTGATAAACTCAAATGCAGCCTGTAGATTTTGAATTGCTTTTGGAGTCAATGCTTCAACAAAGTCGAACTCGTAGGCTTTGATATGAAGAACAAATGTCCTCGGGTTTTTATTGTATAACTTCCGACATAAGTCAAGTACATAGGCTGTAGAAACAGCATGCATAGTAAATTCAATGGTGGCATTGTTTGGCAAAACCTCTTCGAGTTTAAAATCTTCAATATCTGCAACAGAAGCATCCACAAATATCACGCTTTCGTAATCGGCAATCAAAGCAGAATCTTCCACATTTAATTGATAATTACAATCAGTAAATACATTCTGAATTTGTTCTTTTGCAATCCACGCATCCATCAATTCCACAAAGCGTGCTCCAATGCCATCATCTTGCCTGCCGGGATTACCATAGCCATAAATTAAAGTTCTGCTCATATAAATAGATTTAAAAAAAAG
>CAIWVT010000131.1 GCA_903916135.1 uncultured bacterium | reverse complement strand
TAATATAGGTAGTGATAGCCGAAACATTTCCACTCATACTGACGGGGTTCTTCGAACTATCTATTGCAAAATAGGCAGGCAATAGCGTTATAAGAATTATCATCATCAATCCAACACCTTTTTGTCCGTCGTTCGAGCCATGTGAATAGCTCACACTTGTGCAGGTCAATACCAGCAAACCGCGTATCCAAAACGGTGGTTTCTTCAATGGGTCGGGTTCCAAAAAGAACTTTTTCTTTTTCACAAACTTTCTAAAGACCCACATCAACAACATCGTCAAACCAAATCCAAAAATGGGCGAAATAAACAAGGATAAACCTGCATCTATCACCTTTTTCCAATTTAATGCCATGGTGCCTGTGGTATTGATAAACATAAATGCAATGCCGATGCCGAAGATGGAACCTAACAATGTATGCGAACTTGAGCAAGGGATGCCGAAATACCATGTGGCTAAATTCCAAATGATCGCAGTGAAGATGAGTGATAATATCATGGCAACATTATGTTGAATATTTTGATCCACCAATGCCTCCAACGGAAGCAAGTTCACAATGCCGATGGCAACTGCCAAGCCTCCAAAATAAACGCCCACAAAATTCCAAAAGCCTGACCAAATCACGGCGGTACGTGGTTTCAACGAACGGGTGTAAATCACCGTTGCCACAGCATTCGCAGTGTCGTGAAAGCCATTAATAAATTCAAAGGCGCAAGCTGCGAGTATGCAGACTACCAATAAAATGGATAAACCAATACTTAAATCAAACATGATATTTTTTTTGAGTGCAATATTATAAAAAATATTTCACTCCAATGTTAAGTTTACATTAAGTTTTTAAATCAATAGTAAATAACACTTTTGTTTGGTTAAATAATATTACGTCCCTACGGGACTTAAAAAAACGTGTATTGAAATTTTCTATAAATATCAAATCCCTACGGGATAGGGGATTTCAGCTTACAAGCGAGTCCCGTAGGGACAAAATGTTTATAGAAAAATAAAACCAAAACAGCATTAAGTCCTGTAGGGACGTAATATAGCTGAAACATAAGCTCGGTAGGAAATCGAAAGGGATGGAAAATATTTTCCTCGAGCAATAGTGTTTTAATTCATTGAATGCATACCAAAAGTCGCTTTGTAAAGAAAATGTAGCAAAGAACTTTTAGCGCAAGCATATTCATCAAATTTCTTCTCTAAGAGTTAATATTTTGAAAAAAAAGCTTCTCAGACTATTATTTTTTGTAATTTGGCGTTTTAGTATTCAGACAAAAATGTCATTCAAACAAAATCTTTACATTATGAAAAAAATCTTTATCCTTTTGGCTATACTTATAGCCCTTTCATTTACAAAATCAAATGCACAAATATTTTCGCATGGCGATGTAACAGTGCAGTTGCAACCATCAGGTTCGCACGACACTAACACCTGCTCCTCGCAAGGACAGATGTTTTATATGATTACCAAAAACAATTCTTTCATTGGCGATTCCATCAAAATTAAAGATATGAGCAGTGGGGCGGTCATAAACACTGACGTTAACACTGGCGGCACCAACCCTTGGACTTCATTTTTACCCGTGTTCAATGCCTTTGGGTTCGCCACCGACGACCAAGTGAGTGGGGGATATGCTTCTTTTGGTGGACCGATAAACAAAGTTATTTCCGGTGCCGATACCGTGTATAACGTTTATAATTTCTTCCAAATCCCTGTGCCAAACCCCTGCATATATTCCACTTTAGGCGGAAGAATATATTTGGACTACAACAACGACTGCTCCTTCAATGGCAGCGATGTTCCTTTGAATAGCGTGGCAGTTTCCATATCCGAAACCTTAAACAGCCCTTCGATGACCAGCGTGGGCTACGGAAGTTCCTCCGATGGTAGCGGAAACTACACATCCAATGTGTTGAAAAGTTGGATGACCAGCACCACCGTAAGCATCCCTGCCTATTATCAATTTATTTTCCCTTCCACCACCTGCTCGCCCGCATCTTATAGTTTCACAACTCTGCCTCAAATCCATGCCGATTTCTCTTTGCAATGCACCAGTTTGATTGACGTTCAATGCTATGCAGGCTCCAACGGTGTGGTGCGCCCCAACATGCCTTTTATCTTGCATCCTTATGTGAGCAACACGGGTTGCAACCTTGCTTCGGGTGTGTTGAAACTGGTCTTAGACCCCAATGTGGTCTATAATGCAGGCATGAGCACCAATCCGGCAACCACCGTGGTGGGCGACACCTTAATGTGGAATTATGTCAATCTGACAAGTTTGAGCAATGGTGCCTATTGGAACAGTTTTATGTCGAGCATCTATCTGACGCCTACCACAGCCGTAACGAGTGGCGACACCGTATGTTTCAGAATATTCACCAATGTGCTTGCCGGCGATGTCAACCCTGCCAACAATGATTACTATATTTGTTTACCTGTAGTAAATTCCTACGACCCCAACGATAAAGAAGTGTCACCCAAAGGTACAGGAGCCCAAGGGAACATCCCCCAAGCCACTTCCGAACTGACCTACACCATCCATTTTCAAAACACAGGAACTGCACCAGCCTACAACATCTCTATTACGGATACTTTGGATGCCGACATTGCCCTCAACAGCCTGCGCATTTTAGGTGTCAGCCACAACGTTTCTCCGCAATGGCTAGCACCCAATGTGGTGAAATTCGATTTCAACAATATTATGTTGCCTGCCACCTCTTTCGACGAACCCGGCAGCCATGGTTTTATTCGTTTCTCCGTAAGGCTGAAACCCGCTCTATCACTCGGCACGGTGATACAAAACGAAGCCCGTATCTTTTTCGATTCTAACCCTGCCATCATCACCAACACCACTACCAACACCCTTGCCAATATTATCGGCATCGAAGAGCTTGCTCCCAAAGTTTTGGTAAGCGTGTATCCCAATCCAACCTCCGATATAACGACTTTTAGCCTTCAATCCGACAATATGCCCAACAGCTATAGTTTTCTACTTATGGATGTGCTTGGCAACATCGTAACTACCATGCCTAACATCAGCGATTCGCAATTCACCGTTTCGCGTCGTGGCTTATCCAATGGAATGTATTTCTATAAAATCTATTCCGCTAAGGGCGTTATCGGCATGGGGAAATTGGTGGTACAGTAGTGAGTACTAAGCTTCTTTTTACCACATTCGTAGTGGCAGAGAACTCTGAACTAAAAACTCTAAACTCGCAACTAATTTGGGCGCCCCCCCCCGTGAAAAACGGGGGTCAGGCTGTCCGCTCTTAGTCCTCGCGCCGCGAATAGGCGGTGCTGTGGGCTAACCGCTACCATCCTTGGCGCGCGTGCCAACGGGCTCTCTCTCGGACTTTTAAGCAACCATACCATTGATCCACCCCCCATAAGTCCCTGCCATCCTAAAACCCTGTAAGGGATAAATATTGATCGCCCCGACTGTCAGGTCGGGGGAGCAGGCACCCCACCCCCCTCCAAAAGCCCCTGTAGGGGCGAAATAT
>CAIWVT010000130.1 GCA_903916135.1 uncultured bacterium | reverse complement strand
AGGCGACTGGTATTTCACGGGAAATTATCCCACGGCGGGCGGAAACAAAGTGGTGAACCGCTCGTTCATCAATTATATTGAGGGGAAAGACGTAAGACCTTACTAAGTTAAGATCCAAATACCAAATTCCAAGTTCCAAATACCAAGGGAGGAGTTGGTAGGGGTGGGTTTCGGGTTCAGGATTTGGATTTCTATTGGTCTTTTTGGGATTGAAGGCGCAGTTCGTTCACCAAGCGGGTGATGAGTTCGATGAACATTTCGTAGTTGTCGTCAATGTCGGTTGATTCATAGCCAAGTTTCTTTCGGGTTTTCGAATCGCCGCTCACTTCTTCGATGATTCCATTCAGGGTGTCTTTCATTTTGCAGCCTCGTGTGCAGGGAGTGTAGTTCAGCACACAAGTGCCGACCACTTCGGCTGTGTGAACGTTCGTGATTTTGAAGATTGCCTGTGCACCCACAAAGTAAAAGTATTTTTGCAAAGTGATTTCGTTGTCGTTTCGCGATTCGTCGGGGATAACCTTGTTGGTATAATAGTTCACTAAGCGATTATCAATCAACTCAAGAATAAAATCGGCGGAAGGATGGCGAAGGCTGTCCACAGTATATTGTTTCTCAAACAAAGAACGGTCAATCACGTTGAAGTTGCGCTCCAAAAGTATCTTTTCTATGGCAAAATACAAGGTACGATTGCTATAGCGTTCTTCTTCCACGATACTATTTTTCTTATCGGGCACGCGCAACACAAAAGCACATTGCGGATGCGCCTTCAGAAAAGAAATCAATGCGGGTTTTAGATTAATTTCATCGGGTTTCTGTGCAAATTTGAATTTGCCGTAGAGATATATCGGCGGACGGTTGGTTACACAGGATGTAAACACTACCATACCGATGAAAAGATATAATACATGCAGTGCTCTTTTTTTTCTTAGGATTGTTTTCATGTGTCGAAGAATTGGTTGGTGCAAAGTTACAAGTATTTTTTAATTTTATACTACTTAACAAAAGAAACACTACCTTTTTTAAATACCTGCCCTGTTGCGCGAAGTTTGCGACCGTTGTGCGAAGTAACAAACTTCGCACAACTGAGTTCGATGAACATTTTGTAAGCTGTCATTTTTAAAAACATAATCATTATGCGATTTTACAAATGGGTGTTGATAACTTTTTTCTAATTCTCTTGCAATTTTAAGCTCTATATTGTATAAAAATCGTATCTTTGCTATTTAAAATTATTTTGTGAGAAAAAATTAGCTTTAATACAACCTGGTTTATGTATAAAACCTACTGCACATTTTCAATTAATGAGTTCTCTTTTCATTCCGGCTATGGTAAGATAGGGGGGTATGTGGATGGACATGTCATTGAAAATAGCGTATATAGCTTATTAATCAACCCGGAATTCCTGTCACCCAATTCAGTATTGGTGTCACCCAATTCAGTATTGGTGTCACCCAATTCAGTATTGGTGTCACCCAACTCAGTATTGGTGTCACCCAATTCAGTATTGGTGTCACCCAACTCAGTATTGGTGTCACCCAATTCAGTATTGGTGTCACCCAACTCAAGTTTCCTATCACCCAATTCAAATTGGACGACGCCCAATTCAAATCACTTTATAAAATTTTTGACCACCAAATCCATCACCGACAATTGCGCGGATTACACCGCCGGTAATATATATTTTAATAGTCCTAAAAAAACAGTACCGGAAGTAAACCATCAATATATACTGCCTAATAATTTTCTGCAAGGCAGGCACTTAAACCAAGTATTAATTAAAATAAAAATGTATGAATGATTATATTCCAAACGGAATAAACGACAGGGAAGTTTATTTCGAGGAAGTTGTTCCCTGGGTTGAGAACAATGCCTCACGCTTTGATCTTGACCCTGATTTAGTTACTAAAGTTCAGAACACCTATAAACCTGTAGGTACGGCGGGCACTTATCTGTTTCAAAAAAAGAAATATAATGATTCGTCCTCAAAGCGTAAAGACAGTTTGGTTACTACTCAACTTCAAACATTTACTGATACTCTTATACTATCGCTGTATTAAGTATTTGATTCAATTCCTGATAATCTATGGACTGATGATGACAGGAATATTACACGCAGGAAAACAGGGTTGGAAAAAACCCATGTTATTCCAACAACTCCAATAAAGGAAGATTGTTATTATATTGTAACAGCGGCTCCTAACGGATATTTTACCTTCGAAGTATTTTCCGCAAATGACACACCCCGTGCAAGCAAGCCCGAATCGGCTGATGCTTTGGAAATGGCTTATGTGGTTACAGAAAGTAAAGTTAGACTTATAACTGGTTTTGAGGACAGGGTGCAGAAAACCTGTAAAAGCCCCACAGACCATACTGCTTCTCACATATCAACAAAGGCAAGATTTGAAATTGAAATTGACCCTGAGTTGAAAGCATTTGATTTAACGTTTTATCTGCGTTGGGTTAAAACAAAATACCCTAACCTTGCCGGCAAATGGTGCGGACCATTTACTGCAATGATACTGTAGATTTATTTTTTACATAAAGAACAATGAAACCCATCCGCTTACTGAAATTATCCGTATAATTAAATGGAAGTGGATGGGTTTTTATTAAAATAAAAGTAGCAATAGTTACATAAAGCATGAAGAAATTGGGAGGCTTTGTGAAGTGTTGTTACGACTATATACGAATTTATGTACTATTTTAAATCGACATATTTCTGATAAAATATTTCTCATATTATAACCTGATAACAAGTTTATATTAAAATTATTTGCAGATGAGTAAAATAAAAAATTGGCTTTACGGAATAATATTGGCAATTGGTTCTTTTTTCGCAGTTGTAGCTACTGACATTGGAAAAATCGCAAGACATCCAGAATTTTTTGTAGATTTAGGTAAAAATACAGGAAAAATATTATCACACGAAAGCGATAATATTCGTTTTTTAGGTAGATCTGAAAAATTCTTTGAAGAAATTGACAATGCCGCAAAACTAAATGATGCTGCACAAATTGACAGAATAATAGCAAAAAACGGTGACCATGTTTTTATTGCTCGTTTTTTCAGGTACGGTCGAATAACCAATAATTCTGATGATTTTTTAAGAAGAATGAATAATGCAAAAAGTAGTATTGAAGAAGAATTTGGTTTTTTATATCATTGGGATGATAAATCTAAAATGATTAAGGAAGGTTCCGAAGATGAATTTGTGCGTTTCATAGAAAGACGAAAAAAAGCGTCAATTAGGTATCGTAGTGATATAAAGTATAATGACGTTTTAGATAAATTATTAACTAATTTAACTTCCGAAACAGATAATGGTAAAAGTTTGAAAAAATCAATAGAATTGAAAATCAAAGGTAATAACATATTGTATAACGATGAAAAACTGACAGATAATCAATTAATAGAAATAGTAAAAATAAGGCCAAAAATATTTATAGAAGGCAACATCAATCAAATTACTGCTTCAAGATTTAATGAGGTTGGGGCAAAATTCGTAATGAATTCTAAGAAAATTCCTGGTAAAAGAATAATACCTCGTATAATTTATGTTCTACAGGAAGATGACCCTTTGGAGGTTGTTAAATCCTTTAAAAAACACAAATATGGTATAGTAGTTAATAACCAAGAAGAATTAATAAAAGAAATTAGTTTAGCAAAGAGTTATTATAAAAAACCTATCTTAGTGTTTAATAATTCAAATGGTAAATTGTACAATAGACCTTTGTCAAAATATGGTGTCAAAGATATTATTACATGTAAAAGTTATACATGTTCTTCAAATTCTTCCTTCACATTAATTTCAAACGATTTATTAAACGCAGAAGATGTTGTAAATTCACTTGATATTACTTATGGAAAATATTCCATGGATTTTGAAGAACTATCAGATTATATTGGATCGCTTAAGACGCGCATGGCCTATAGTTCTTTCTTTAAAAGAGCGATTAATATAGAAGATGTAATTGAAAATAATCCAGGTAAAACAATTTTTTTAGATGAGTTCTATTATAATTTTTCACTGTCCTATAATAAGTGTATTAAAAATAGATTAAAAAGAAATGTCTTAGTAGCAGTTGGTTTTGGAACTTTTACCATTGGAGGTTGCAGTACAATCGTTTACATATCAAAAAAATAAATATATGACAAAATTATTTGGAACTACAATTAAAGAAACAATTGATGCTTTTAAACCCGCACACTTGGGCAAAACATCTAATCGGTCAACAAAAAACGATAGAATAATTACATATAGTAGAATTGCTATTTCGATTATCCTCTTATTTGCTGCCACTTTTCTTTTCATAAAAGACAATGATAGTAGCAAAGTTGGCGCAGCAATTTTTGGAACAATAATGGGCTATTGGTTAAAATAAAAAAAACAGTGCATAATCGAGTTGACGGCTCCGCCAGTAGTTAGCGAACGGAGTGCGCCCCAGTTGGACACAGGTTGTCCAAAGGTTCTACCTTCGTCTTTTCTATCCTTTCAGGCTCAACCTAAAATATGATATAACAGAGTAGAATCGCGCTTAATTGAAAATTTTTCTTTAAATTTGCAAACTAATTCAAAAGACAATGGACACGAATATAACATTATTTGATCAAGTTAAGCAATTATATCCTGACGAATGGATATTGCTTGGAAATCCAGAAATGAAAAACACAACAGTTATAAGCGGTGTAGTGTTATTTCACAGCAAGGATAAAAAAGAAGTTTGCTACATTGGCAGAGATAAGATAGGTGATTTTCCAAAACTTACTATTGTATATACAGGCATCCTGAAACAACATCGTACAATCGGCATTTTAAAACGAATATGAAAGCATTTACCTTTGACCTTTTTGCAGACGAAGATATAATTATCATAAATGCAATCATTGATGGCAGATATGAATTTCGGCTCGCACTTGACACTGCCGCAACTCACACGACTATTGACAGCAATGTTTTATTTTTTTCGGGGTACGAACTGAAGAAAAGTAAAGGCGAAAAAAATATAGAAACATCCAATGGAATTATTGTTGTTGAGCAGTTCGATATTGAAGAATTAGAATGTCTGGGCATCAGACAAACAAATTTTGAAGTTCAGGTTTACGATTTTTTATCGCATGGGATTACCTCTGACTATGATGGTGTTATTGGACTTGACTTTTTGAAAGACCATAAGTTTTGCATAGACTTAAAGAAAAACGAAATAACAATTGACATTTAGCCCCGGTTGGGTACAGCTTATCCAAAGCTTCTACCTTCGTCTTTTCTATCCTTTCAGGCTCATGCCTAAATGTATATTGGAGTTTAAAAATAATAAAAGGCTTGCCCATCAGCAAGCCTTTTTGTTTATCATCCCAATAATTCAACACAACCTGTCCCGCACACGCACCTAACCCTCTCACGCACCTGTCCCGCATAGAAAACGTTCTATCTCAACAAAAAACTTGTTCAACTTCAATTAATATACTGAGTTCGCAGCAACCACCATGATGCTGCAGCATGTTGAAGTGTAGTAATTTTGCACCGATAAAAATAATGCAATAATCATCATTAAAATTTAAAGAAAATGCCATACAATGTCAGCGAGAGTTTATGCCCTCAAAATCATCGGTGTCCGATTATCCGTGTTTGCCCTTCCGAGGCTATTGTTCAAGATGGATACGGCTTGCCCACAGTAGATAAAACCAAATGTACCGAGTGCGGAAAGTGCACCCGCTATTGCCCCACGGGCGCCATTCATAAAACCAATTAAAGCTATGAACACAACTATGATCATCATCGGCTTAGCCATGGCAGCCTTCGCTGCTTTTGTGATAAACCGTATTTGGAAAATGAAAAACCTTTCGGGCATCGCTGAACACGAAAAAATCGTTACGCTCACCGATCAGAATTTTCAAACTACTATCAAATCAGGTGTCTGTCTCGTTGATTTTTGGGCTGCATGGTGTATGCCTTGCAAGGTGATGGCTCCCATTTTGAACGAAGTTGCTAAAGAAATCGGTGATAAGGCACAAATTTGCAAAGTAAATATTGAGCAATTTCCCGCTGCTGCCAATCAATATAATGTAAGAAGTATCCCCACCTTGATATTATTTAAGAATGGCAAAGAAATTAATCGCTTCACGGGCGTCAAAAACAAAGAATTTCTAATCATACAAATTAATAACGTAAAATAAAATCTAACAATGAAAAAAAACATGGGAACCATTGACAAGATTATCAGGATACTGATAGCTGTCGTAGTCGTAATTTTGTATTTCGCTGCCGTCATTTCGGGCACAGTAGCCATAGTGCTGCTCATCCTCTCGGGTATCTTTATACTCACGAGCCTTATCAGCAGATGCCCTCTCTATCTCCCTTTCGGCATCTCGACAATCAAAAAGAAATAATGGAAGATAGCTGCAAGACATCTAACAAACCAAAAACGCTTAAGGAATTGCTCCGCTCTTCTTACTTTTGGAAGCCTGCTTCGGGTGTAATTATCGGAAGCACCTTAGGTTTTTTATATTATTATTTTCAAGGATGCAACTCGGGAACGTGCGGTATCACAGGCAATCCCATTTCGAGCACCCTTTTTGGAGGCGTCTTGGGATTATTTTTTGTGAATCGTCCGTGCGGAAGTTGCAAAAATTGATTAATTTTGGAGTTTAATTATGGAAATAAAAGAAATCAACAAACGTTACAGCGAATTGGCTGAATCCGAATGCTGTCTCTCGTGCGGAGGCGCCATTCATTATGCTGCTGCTCAGGTGGGCGAAATATGCGTTGACCTTGGCAGCGGTCGCGGCACCGATGTTTTGCGCATGGCAGAGGCTGTGGGCGCAACAGGTTTTGTGTATGGCATTGACGTTTCCGATGGTATGTTGGAAAAAGCCCGTCTCAACGCTGCCAAATTCCATGTTACCAACGTGAGTTTCATCAACAGCCAACTCGAAACAATAGCCTTGCCCGACAAAGTCGCTGATTTGGTTATCTCGAACTGTACGCTGAATCATGCCGCCGACAAACAAGCCGTTTGGAACGAAATTCATCGCATCCTAAAGAAAAACGGCAGATTTGTTATCAGCGACATCTACGCTACTACGCCTATCGCCGAGGAATTTCGCAACGATCCCGTTGCCGTTTCCGAATGTTGGGCAGGCGCCGTGACGCGCGACGAATACATGCAACATCTCGAAAATGCAGGTTTCAACCTCATCGAAATCTTGGAAGAATCCGCTCCTTATCCTAAAGGAAATGCCGAAGTGGTTAGCTTCACCATTGCAGGAAAAACGGTTTCCGCTTGCTCTTGTCAACAGTAAATCATTATCAATAAAAATTATTTTAAACATAAATTCAAAACAACAATCTAAAAACCAAGTATCATGAAAAATTTAGTGAAAAAGAAAACCGAAAAAGTCAACAACAAAAAAGCGGCTCAATGCTGCGCCAAAACATCTATCAACGCTGCAGGTTGCCACGATTAATTTTTAAGTCCTAAATACTCATATACCAATTTAGGTATTAAGTAGCATTCTATCATTTATAAGTATATACCTACTGTTATTATGATCTATTCCAAACACAACATCTTCTCGCGCATCGCTGATTCCGACAACTATTTCATTGTGAATCTCCTCAATGGGTCTGCAGATATTTTAGCGCCCGATGAAGCCGCGATGTTGCTCGATTTTCAAAAGGGCAAAGAACTTCCTGCTGATTTTCGCGAGAGTTTGACAAAACAGGGCTACATCGTTAATCCCGAGGAAGAAGCGCGCCTTTATCAAAGCACCTACCTCGATTTTCTCGATGCACGCGACGATGACGAGTTGCAGATTTTCTTCGTTCCCAACTATGCGTGCAATTTCGCTTGCACCTATTGCTATCAAGACGAATACACCAACAACCATCAGTCACTCACCGTCAAAATCATTGACGCATTTTTCAATTATATCACTACGGAATTCGCTTCTCGCAAAAAATATCTGACCATCTTCGGCGGCGAACCGCTGATGAACTCGCCCAAGCAGAAAGAAATCATCACCTATCTGCTTCAACAAGCGCGCGCCGCAAATTTAGAGGTGGCGCTCGTGACTAACGGCTTTGCACTTGTGGATTATATGGACATCTTGAAGGATGCGCCCATCCGCGAAATCCAAGTTACCCTCGACGGTACGAGCTACATGCACAACAAACGCCGTTTCCTCAAAGATGGTAGCCCAACCTTCAACAACATCGTTGAAGGCATCGACGCCTGCCTCGCCAACCATTTGCCCATCAACTTGCGCATGGTGGTTGACAAAGAAAACATCGCCGAACTTCCCGTTTTGGCGGCATTTGCCATCGAAAAAGGGTGGACACAATCCGATATCTTCAAAACACAACTCGGCAGAAACTATGAACTTCATCATTGCCAAGCCGACGCTCAAAATTTGTTCTCGCGCATTTCGCTCTACGAGAATATCTATCACCTTGTTAAAGAATTCCCCCACATCTTCGAATTCCACAAACCCGCCTATTCCATCTCGAAATTCTTGTTCGAAAATGGCGATTTGCCCCATCCTTTGTTCGATTCCTGCCCTGCCTGCAAGACGGAGTGGGCGTTCGACTACACGGGCACTATCTATTCCTGCACCGCTACTGTGGGCAAAGCCGACGAAGCTTTGGGCACTTTTTATCCCGAAATTTCGCGCAAGCAAGACCTCATTTCTGCATGGGAAAATCGCGACGTGACCACCATCCCCGAATGTGCCGACTGCAATGTGCAATTGGCTTGCGGAGGCGGCT
>CAIWVT010000129.1 GCA_903916135.1 uncultured bacterium | reverse complement strand
GAAAAGATTTGCCTGAACTGGCCTGGAGGTAAAAACAGGTTCAAGGTGATTTGGAATGCGGAAGTCCAGGTTTTGTATAAGAAGATTATCGCGGAGATTTTTACTATTGTCTGGCATAAGCCCCAGGATGGGGCATGAAGCACTGTTGGCCTGATCAACCAGGTAGTTCTACCAGGCTTGCCTGGGGTTCCGGTGTTTGCTTTTGATGGGATTATGTTTCATTCTCATTAATGGTATAAAAGTGATCAATCATTTTTTTCATTTCAACATTTCAAATTTATTCATTACCAAGCTTTTTAGCCGGTATAATCATTCCGTCAAGTGTTTAGATTAACGACTCTACTTTTCCTCCTTTGTTTAAAATGAATGAAATCTTACTTGCTACTTCCATTGCAAAATAATCTAATTCACTAGTGGGCAGTAACTCATATTTAGGCATATAAGGCGATAACACAAATAATTTGTCATTCTCTTTTACTATCTCAATTACATAATTATTTCCAAAATCATATTTACCTGTCAATTTATCAAAAAAGGCCGGATTTATTTTTACCACAATTTCATCTTTTAGCTTGGTTGCTTCAAAGAATAAACCGCCTTGATATTGAAATAAACGGTCAACAATTGAGGATGTGTCTGATACGAATTTAATTTTTGCATTTTTAGCCTTGAAATAAAATTCATTTTCTGAAATGGGTGTCAATGGACTTGCTTCCATAGCTGTCATTTGTCCAAATAATTGTTTGTCTTTCAATGTTACCAACATGGCCATCCCTTGCCCATAATTATACCTGCCCACATATTTTTTCAAAATGTTTTCGCTTACAATCTTGTCCACACCGATCTCCTGTTTTTCCATTTTTTTCTGAAGTATAAATTCAGATATTGCCTGACCATTTAAAATTGGATTAATACCTTCGGGTGTTGGAAGTGAATTTAGCAAAACACAAACGGTTAGTTTATTTTCCGGTTGGCGTTCAAGATAAGCAAAGAAACCGTTGGAAACGCCGGAGTGTTGTATAAATTCAAGTCCCCTGTTGGTACTTAGGAACCAACCAAACCCATAGTCAACCTTGCCGCCACTATTTAAAACTGTCTGTGTGAAAGCTTTTTTTAGCGTGGCATTTGATAATACTTTTCCATTATAAATTGCTTCGTTCCATTTATACAAATCCTTTGTAGTGGAATAAATACTTCCGACTCCCAATGCCCACGACATTTCCTGAAAGTCAGCTTTCTTTACTGCTTCACCATTCATGCTGTATCCGTGCGCTTCGTTATTCAATACAATATTGGTTTCATTAATTCCGGTATTATTCATCCCCAAAGGTTTGAAAAAAGTTTCGTTTAGATATGCACTTAAAGTTTTACCTGAAAGTTGCGCTACGATATAACCTAAAATAACAAAACCGGAATTGTTATACAGATAGCGTTCTCCGGGATTAAAATCATACGGAAGTTGTTTAATAATATCAAGTAAGGCTTGATGAGTAACAGGTTTGGTCATGTCTAAATTAGGTTGAACACTATAATCATGGATTCCTGATGTATGCGTAAGAAGTTGATAAATGGTTACTTCATTACCACGTGGAAAACCGGGGATGTACTTTGATATTTTATCTTCAATTTTTATCTTGCCTTCTTCCTGAAGTTTGAGAATAGCAACAGCCGTAAATTGTTTTGAAATAGAACCTATTTTGAACTTTGTATCGGGGGTAACCGGAATTTTCTTTTCAATATCGGCATAACCAAATCCTTTCTGGTAAATAATATCTCCGTTTTGGGCAACCAAAACCGAAGCTCCCGGCATTGTGCCAATTTGTATATTTTTAAATATGTTGGAAATATAGTTATCTAAGCCGGGTATTTTATTCTTTTCCTGAGCTT
>CAIWVT010000128.1 GCA_903916135.1 uncultured bacterium | reverse complement strand
TGCAACAAGCTTAATTATTAATTTATGGAGTTTATCAATTCCATAAAAACCAATAAAGGTTATGAATGAAGAAACTACTACAGTAATTATGCTTTGAATATTATTTATTAAAGCAAATTTTCTCGACTTATTTGAATGAATCTGTCTTAAAACTTTTGCTTTGTGTCTATACTCATTAATTCTTTCCATAATCAATAATTATTAAGTAAGTGTCTTTTTTTGCAATTACGCCCAACGATTAAGATTTTATCCGCACTTTACATCAAAAAACAATTCAATGCACAAAGGTAAACATAAATTACGGATAAAATCAAGTTGAACTATGTAAAGTTGCTAACTTCGCATAACTGGTAGTTACAAACTACCATTAACAAAGTTCAAAGTTGCAAACTTCGAACAACGGGGAACTTCAGCAAGACCGGGGTAGTACCTGCCGTCGAATAGGTATTTTGCTATTAGCGGCTGTTTTCAATTTTTTCTTTAGCCTCTGCTATCAATATCTCCGAGGTTCTGTTCATTAATAATTCATTTTGGTCTCTAAATAAATTAAAGAATTTGTCTAAAATTAAAGGACTCTTACTCCGATGCTCGAAAATTTCATCTTGCAACCTTCTAGAATTGAGTTTAAGAGTATGATAATCTTGATGATTCTGAATTGCATATTGCCATATATCTTCGGAATAACGCATTAACTCATTAAGTCGTTGTGCCGCATCTTTATGATCGCAATATTCCTTGTTGCAAAATTGAAAAAAAGGTATTAAACCACTTAACATTAATGCAAAGTCTATGATATTTAATTTTAGGACAAATGAATATGTAAAAAACGAGAGAAATACTAATAAACCACAAAATTTTAGGAAATTAGCATATCTTATTCTTAGTTTAGAGTCCCACCAACAATTGGCTCTTTGGCAAATAATTCTACCAATAGAAATTGGCAATTCATGTATGTTTGTTGGATACCAATTTTTTATTTTTTCTATATTTTTTTTGATTTTTATATGTGCGTTATAATTTAGGAGTATTTCTTCAACAGCTATATCATTAACCACCTTTAATGGAGAAATATCAATTTCTAAAACATCACAATCAAATAGTTCTTGAATTTTTGCTGCTTTTGTCTTCAGATTTTTTATGATTGGGCTAATAGTTATAGAATCAACTATAAAAGCAATTATACCAAACAAAGCAGAATATATTGCGAATTTATTCCAGATTGAACCAATTATAAACATAGTTATTGGAATAATAACGGTAAGAATAATTTGCAAAAGATAAAGTCTTTTTGCAAAAGAGTAAATTTCACGCTGTGCAGCAAGTCTTTCAAGCTGCTTTTGCTCATTTTGTTTTGTTGCTATATTATTCATCGTGCTGGAAATTCATTATTAAACAGCAGATTCCACCAATAAAACGCATCATTTAAGTTATCACTTGATTTTGCAGTAGATGCTTTTTCTGCTCTAGTAGCTGCTGTTTTCAACTTTGATAATGCAGAACCTTTTTGACTTGCTGTTTGACTTGAAGGAATTAATCCAGAAATACCCATTGGGTCTCTTATAGATGACAGCTCAATATCAAGGAGTTTTTTAAGAATATTTTTAACATCAATATCATATACAATAACTTTCTCCGTTTCCGCATATTTTGTAACTCTCAATTCAAGATAGAATGATATTATAGGTACATCATTGTAGTATTTCCAAGCTTTAATTAATTGTATTAGTGGTTTTAATTTTCTACCTAATCGCTTATCATGAAATTCAACATACGCATTATGAGCTCTTGGGCTGCTTAACATCCAACCATCATTACAGTCTGGAATCTCATAT
>CAIWVT010000127.1 GCA_903916135.1 uncultured bacterium | reverse complement strand
TTTTGACTAAAATATAATATGTAATGGTATTAGTTATTCAAGCAAAATAAGAAGTCATAATTTTTATAATGTTATTTCAAAATATAAAAAAGATTGCAAAATCTCTTTGCGTAGCAGAAGCATTACTAATTATCGGGTTTGTTTTCATTGGTGGTGCATATTCTTTATTATTTGCAACAACCTATCATATAATAAATTTCATTTTCGTTTAGGCATAGCAATTTTTAAGTACAATAAAATATAAACTACCTCTTATGAATATTGCAATTATATCGTTTCAAGACAATACCGACGTAATAGGGGCAAAATATATTCACGCATATCTTAATTCCCAAAACCAAAATAGCTATCTAATACTTCAACCACATAGTAACCCTGCATCGGACACTTCCATATTTACATTTATTTCTGACAACAATATAGAGATGGTTGGCATAAGTCTAATGTCGTGCGAATATATGCGTGCGTGCAAGTTTGCTACTGAATTCAAATCTCGCTTTAGTAATATCCCTATAGTTTTTGGAGGGATTCATGCTACTGTGGCACCCGAAGAATGTTTATTGGTGGGTGATATTGTTGTGAGAGGAGAAGGCGAGCATACCATTTTAGAACTCGTACATTGCTTAGAAAACAAACTTGACTATAGTGAACTTGAAGGCATTTGTTTTAATCTTGATGGGAAAATTAAAGTAAATCCTCCAAGAGCACTTGAAAGAGATATTGATATTTTTCCTACTTCAAAACATTTGCCCGACAAAATGTATGTTGTTCATAATAATATTGTATTAAAAATGGGAAAGAAGCTGTTTGCATTATATTCGAGATTTAATGGAAGATTCCCAAGTATAAAAACAACTCGTGGTTGTACATTTTCATGCACCTATTGTGGCAACTCTGCATTTAAAGAACTTTACAATCATTATCCTGTCAGAAAACGTTCCGTTAAATCAGTCATTGATGAGATTGTGGAACTAATTTCAGAGCATAAAGATAGTGTTGCAATAAATATGCAGGACGATTGTTTTCTTTCGCATAATAGTGAATGGATTCAAGAATTTGCCAAGCAGTATAAAAGCAAAGTGAATATCCCTTTCAAGATACTTACGACGCCTAATCATATAACTATTGAAAAACTAACTCTTTTGAAGGATGCAGGCTTAATGCTTATTATGATGGGCTTGCAATCGGGAAGTGAGCGGGTGAATCGCGAAGTTTATAAACGGAGTATATCAAACGAAACATTTCTGAAAGCTACTATCCTGATTAGAAATCTTAAAATTGCAGCCATCTATGATATAATTTTAGACAATCCTTATGAGACTGAAGAAGACCTTTTAAAAACATTAGATATTATTTTGAAAATACCAAAACCATTTCAACTCCAACTGTTTTCATTATGCTTTTATCAGGGCACAGAACTATATAAAAGAGCCATTAATGACAAATTGTTATTCGATAATCCAAAAACACATGAGTTTAAATTATCAGCTTCTATACTCAACAAACTAATTTATTTAACACCAACCTTCCCTGTTTCGCTGATTAAATATTTTATAAAGAATCGCAGCAAAAGGCTTGTCATGCTATTCATTACTATTGCAATGCTACTGAATACTTTTGTATTATTTCCTCTTTCTTTACTAAGAATAATGCATTTTGGAAAGGGTTTCAACTTTTATGCGACTCTGAAAATTATTATGCCATTGAAAAATACCGCTTCGCGCAAAATCTTTAAAAACAAACTATTTAGTTAAAAGCCCAATGCTCTATCAACAAATCATTAAAATTGCCAAGTCACTTCGAGCCGTTGAAGCATTGCTATTAACCGGCTTTATTTTAATTGGAGGCGTTTATTCTAATCTGTTTGTAACCACATTTCAGTTTACAAACTTTCTGTGGTTATTTCTTATTTCGTATTCATTAATGGTTTCTGTTTACACTGCAAACGCATTCTTAGGCAAGGAACACGACAAGATTAATCCACGTTTGAAATCACTGAGATATTCCTCCGGCAGTTTCTATTTAATGTTAACAATACTGATTTATATAGGGTCGGCGGTTTTATGTTTGTTGCTTTTCCCAAATGCAATCTATCTCCATTTTAGCATATTCGCTTTATGCTTTGTGTATGCTTTGCCTGGATTTGGGAAGCACTTACCGATTTTTGGAACTTTCATACATTTTTTGGTTGGCATGATTCAATTCAATTTTGCTTACATGTTTTTCAACCCAATTTGCACAAACTCTGTCGCCATTTCTGTTTATTTCGGCTTGATTTTCTCAGCAGGACATCTACATCATGAAGTGATTGACTACGAGGTTGACTTAGCAAACAAAATCAAATCGAGTGCCGTTACTTGGGGATATAAAACCATTGAAAAAGTTTCTTTCGCTGTGTTTGCTTTTGCTCATGCATATTTGCTTGCCTTAATTTTGTTTAAAATAGCACTATTACACGTGTTCATTGTTTTCATTTTGGGATTTCTGTTACATTCCTTTTTCTTTTTTACGTATTACCGACAAATTGATAAGGGGAATTCAATTAGAACCAAATATCGCTCCATGTATCGCCTCCTTTATTTTATGTGCGGGTTGATATTTTTGTATATGATTTTGCACAAATCTATATTCTAAAGCATTTTATTTCTAATGAATAAAAACCATTTAGGGTCTCTGTTTTTAAGAAATTTGTATCTTTGACAAATTATTGTTTTAACAAGCAAAAAAACATGAAAAAAAACAAAACAAATCTTGCGCCTGAATTGACAACAAACAACAAGTTGAAAAACATAATGGGAATACTAATTCTCCTGTTTTCCTTTGCCTTATACGCCCAAAGTATTTATTTTGATTATGCTTTGGACGATACCAATATCGTACAAGATAACAATTTGGTTAAAAAAGGATTTTCCGCAATCCCAACCTTGTTGACAACAGATGCACTTTATGGCATGAATGAAGAGTCGGTGCGTGCTGCCGGCTATCGCCCCATTCCAATGATTATGCTTGCTATTGAATGGCAAATAGCACCTAACAATCCTCACTTTTATCATTTGTTTCATATCTTAGTGTTTGCCATCGCTTGTTGGGTGCTGTTTTTATTGCTTTGCACCATATTTAGCAAGTGGAATCTCATTGTCCCTTTTGTGTGCACCTTATTGTTTGTTGCACATCCCGTGCATACCGAAGTGGTTGACAATATAAAAAGCTTGGACGAACTATTGAGTTTTTTGTTTTCTATCCTTTCAATGTTGTTGTTGTTTAGGTTTGTTGAAAAGAAATCTACTATACGATTTGTTTTTGCAGGTCTTTGCTTTTTTCTTGCTTTATTATCGAAAGAAACCGCTATCACATTTTTGCTTATTATTCCTTTGAGTCTTTTTGTATTTTCGAATAATCCCTTTAAAAAGATATTGACTATTGCTGCAGCACTTATTGGTGTGACGCTCGTATTTTTTCTTATTCGTTATGAAGTGTTGAAAGCAATTCCGGCAGACCAAGTTAAAGATTTACTTTCACCTGATTTTAATTCAATTCTTGCCGCGCCCGACTTTGCTAGTCAAAAAGCTACCGCTTTTTATATTTTGCTTCGCTATGCATTCCTGTTGATTTTCCCATATCAACTTGCTTATGATTATTCGATTGCCCAAATCCCTATTCAGCAAATGACAAGCCCCGGGGCATTAATGGGAATAGTGTTTTATTTTGCAATGGGCATTTATGCCATTATTAAAATCCGAAAAAAGGATGTAATCGCTTTCGCAATATTATTCTATTTGATTACACTTGCGCCCGTTTCAAATCTATTTCTAACCATTCCATGGACTATGGGCGAACGTTTTCTTTTTATGCCATCATTAGGATTTTGTATTTTGATTACGCTGCTATTGATACGAATTACAAAAACGGAAATCATTAAAAGTAAATTCAAAACCTTTAGCCAATTGCTTAAAATGAATATAGGGTTCATGGCAATTGTGCTTGTTTTTTTAGGGCTATATTCTTTTAAGACCATTGAAAGAAATCCGGACTGGAAGAATAACACTACTTTGTTTAGTCATGATGTGAAGGTGGTTCCAAACAATGCATTTGCCCATATCAATTATGGCTCGGTGATTATGTACACACTTTGTCCTGCCGAAAAAAATATTGAGCAACAAAAAGTTTTGATAGAAAATGCTATCTTGGAGTTTGAGAAAGCAGTAGCTATTTATCCTAAACTATCTGACGCATATTCTAATTTGGGAGTTGCTCACACCTATATGGCAGATTATAAAAACTCTATTGGGGATGTTATGGGCGCTGCTGATAATTATAACAGTGCCATTAAGAATTACGAAGCAGCTATTCCTTTGTTTCATCCGACTCCACCTTCGTATATATATTGTGATTTGGGTATGTTATATTGTAAAACAGGTCAATATGACAAAGCCATCAGCATATTAGATTCGTCATTACGACATTATCCTAGCTATACAGATGCTTATACTAAGAAATGTTTTGCGTATCTAAGCCAAGGAAGAAATGAGGAAGCCATCGCAGAATGTGATAAGCAGTTGATAATAAATCCAAAAGAAATTACAGCCTATATTAACAAGGGCTATGGATATTCCAATTTGAAACAATATGAAAAAGCCATTGAGAATTTGAATATTGGATTGGAGATTGACCCCATGAATGTTGAATGTTTGCAATTGCTTCAAACGGCGTATCAGAACATTGGCGATGTGATGCATGCAAATCAATGTATTGAAAGGCTTAACATTCTACGAAACTAACATCATCCAATAGTATAGAAACAATAATCCATGGATAATCGCTATGATGTAATTATTATTGGAGCCGGACCCGCAGGTTTGGAGTGTGCAAAACAACTTGACCATACCAATTTAAGCGTTTTAATCATCGAAAAGAATGAAATAATTGGTCCCAAGCTTTGTGCGGGAGGTTTGTCTGCACTAATGAATTATTTCTATATCCCCGAGGACAAAACAAGAAGTTTTTCGAAAAGAATCATTGCGATTAATAATAAATACTACAATGAAACCTTGCCAAGCGCGGTTAGAACCATTACCAGATTTGATTTAGGTCAGTATCAGTTACAACAAATCAAGGACTCTGAAACTATTACAGTTTTGACCAATACCTTAATTACAAAAATAGACGAAAACAAAATTAGCACGAGCGATAACGAAGAATATTATTTCAAGCACTTGGTTGGTGCAGATGGTGCAAATTCCATCGTCAGAAAGCATCTTGGATTGAAGTCGGGGCACAATATTGGATTATATTTCGACATACCTGTAGTTACCAACGATTTTATCATGCACTTCTATCCAAAACAGCTTAAAGCAGGTTATGTGTGGGTGTTTCCACATCAACATTACACCAATATCGGCGTTTGTTTTAATCCCAAAGCGGTGAAAGCTAAGGTTGCAAAAGAGATTTTAGAAACATATTTAAGCAATAATGGCTATCGGATTTCAGATGCTGTCATGCAAAGGTCTTCTATAAACTATGTGTATCGGGGATGCTTTTTTCGGAATATGTATTTGGTGGGCGATGCCGCCGGATTGGCACTGAAAGGAACCGGCGAGGGTATTTCATTAGCCATAATTAGTGGCAAAGAAATTGCGAAGAAAATCTTGAATCCCGATTATAAAGCACATGAGCTAAACACGTTTTTGAGAATAAAGAGAAAGCAGGAACGACTACTTGTGATATTTGAACTATTTCCTTTTTTACAAAGCTTCTTTTTTAAAGCATATTTATATACCATTAAATACTATAATTTAGTCAAAAATAAATTTGGTATAATACCATTACATACTAAGTTTTAGTCCAAACTCAATTTGGTATAATACCGATAGAATAGGAGTTATTTTCAATTTTACCGCCCCAGCATGAAATGTCGGTGGTGTTGTGGACTACTACAGATACCGTATCGGTATTAATACTAAACCAATCTCAAAAATATCTATCTTTTCTTTTTCATATTTGCGTATAAATACAAATAAATCAGAACAATAAAAAACATTATTATTTAATTAACTTTGAAATCATAGCTCAGTTTAAAAAAACTTTCTTACCTTTGACAATTAATGAATATTGGCTTGGTTTTACCACTGAATTAAACGGATTGCTTAAAGGTAATTTTTGATGAGATACAATTCTAAGTTGCTAAAATGACCCAATAACAATATCCCTGTCCCGTACATGCAATGTCGGGAGTGCCGGGATGACAACAAACAAATGACACAAATAAAAATGAATGCTATATCAAATATAGAATCTGCTACTAAAAAATTATTTCATAAGCTCTTTAGTCGTGCAAAATCCACTTTTGGGTCTCTAATGGCATTAACAAAACGTGCACAGAGCAGTTGGAAAGTTGCTATCGGTATGCGCGAGCGTGCACAGAACAGTTGGAAAGTTGCCATCGCTATGAGCGCGCGTGCACAGAGCAGTTGGAAAGTTGCCATCGCTATGAGCGCGCGTGCACAGAGCAGTTGGAAGTTTGCCATCGCTATGAGCGCGCGTGCACAGAGCAGTTGGAAGTTTGCAAGCCCATATTTCACGTTTTTTCAAGCTACTAAGTTTAGTAGTTCCACTTATAATAATGTAA
>CAIWVT010000126.1 GCA_903916135.1 uncultured bacterium | reverse complement strand
CCCCACCTAATAAATATGGCCCGGGAACCCGAAGGCAAACGGATGACGGTTCACGCTCTGTTTTTTTTCTGCGATCTGGCACAGACGCTGCTTTTACCGCACTAACACCAATTTAAAGTACGAAATACAACGTACAAAGTACAAACGAAAGTGGGAAGCACAAAGTTCAAAGAACGAACAACGGCCGGCTAATCCCAAACTTTGTACTTCGTCATTCGTACCTCGTATTTCACGTTGTACCGCACTACATGTCAGAAGTCAGGAAAAATAGTCAAAAAATCGTAATACCCATGCGCTAAGTAGCTGTTACGAAATAAGGTTTCCAATAGTTGGCTTGATTGTGTAGTTCCATTCTCCGTGAAAATCATCTTTTTGTAAATTGATTTTATTCAAATCATCATCAGATATTTTTATTCCTTTCTCGTACACGGTTGAATCTAATCTGGATTTCACTTTTAATCCTTTTGATGTTTTTGTCGATGCTATTAAATCCACTACCAACTGTATGTTTGTTAAAGGCCTTGCCCGCCAATTCATTGTGATATGTGAGAATAATCGATGTTCTATTTTATTCCATTTGCTTGTTCCTGGGGGAAAATGACACACACTTATTTCTTTTCCAATTTCATCTGCCAATATCTGCAACTCTGTTTTCCACAATCTGCTTCTTGAACTATTACTTCCGCCTCCATCTGCTGTAATAAGAATTCGTTTTGATTTGCTAAATCTTTCTTCTCCCATTTCGATCCACCAGTTTCTTATTGTTGCTACCGCAAAACTTGCTGTGTCATGACTGATGCCAACACTCACCCAGCCTTCATTGTTCGCAATATCATAAACCCCATACGGAATTGCTTTGCCCAAATCTTTATCAATAAAGTCGTAAACCTTCACTGTTGTTGGTTGCCCAGTTGGCAGCCATTCGGCACCTTCATTCTTGAAATTCCCAACCAATTCCTTTTTTTTGCAATCAACTGAAATTACAGGATCATCATCCGCTAAAAAATCGATAGCAGCATCATTAATGTAATTAAATTGGGCATCTCTGTCAATGTGAGTACTTCCTTCATCCGTTTTTCTATTACCCTGTAAACTATAACCTGCGTTTTTTAAAATTACGCCAGCCAATTTATGACTAATGTTGTATCCCATATTCTTTGCTGCCTCTGCGATGTTGCGCAAACTTTTATTTGTCCAGAGCAATGGCTTCATTGGATCTCCCATCGTATGTGGGCTAACTATTTCTTCTATAGCTTTTTCTAAATCCTTGTTGTTTTCGGTTGCTTTTTTTCGTCCCCCACCTCCCTTTCTAATTCGATCCTTGCTAACAGCCTCATTTGTAGATAATAATGCTAATTCTTTTATCCCCATATTCAAGGTAACCCGTGAGATGCCTGAGAGTTTCGAGACTTTACTTAGGCCGCCCCTCCCCATACTTTCTGCATCAGCAGCTAAAACGATTCTGGTCAGTCTCTCATTTAAAAAAGGAAGTATTTTTTTGTACTTCAGCTGAATAAGATTATCTGTTTGCATACATTTTGTATTTCTACAAATGTACATATTATTTCGTTACGAATACTTAGTGTTTTCATAGATGAACTGGATTACAAAGGCCTGACGTTATATATTAGTGTAAATATATTGTTTTTTTAGCTAAAAACAAGGGTTTTTGAAAATTAGTGTTAATTAATTCACAATTTTATGGACAAAGGGAATTGATCGT
>CAIWVT010000125.1 GCA_903916135.1 uncultured bacterium | reverse complement strand
ACATCCCTTATAGGGGAGGGAACATCCCTTATAGGGGAAGGAACATCCCTTATAGGGGAGGGAACATCCCTTATAGGGGAAGGAACATCCCTTATAGGGGAGGGAACATCCCTTATAGGGGAGGTAACAACCCTTAAAGGGGAAGTAACAACCCTTAAAGGGGAAGTCGGAGACTCGACTTGGGAAGTGGATTTCGGGAATATATTACACTTTTTCTTTATTTTTTTTATGGTGTTAATAAAAGTTTGATGAAAAAGATATTTTTTTTACTTGTATATGGAAAATGTTATGTAATTTTGAACTCGGAAATAAAAGTGGAGTTTGGAGACCACTTGAAAAAAACGGGCTTGGCTCACTCAGTTTTTTTATTAGTGGGGGCCGTAATTGAATGTGATTTTGCAAACTTCGCACAAGGGTTAGATTATTAATAGATTCAAAAATAATATAATATGTCAATTTATACAATTTGGATACCAGGAGAAAAGGGTTACAAAGAACACTACGATAGAATGAGAGTATCTGGTGATCATATCAATGCTTTAAAAGAACAATCTCTTGAATATAAAAATGAACTAAGATCTCAAATAAGAAGTAATGAAAATCAGACATCACAAATTACTGCATCCAATTCACAAATTATTGCATCTAATTTGCAAATTATTTCTTCTGTTGAAAGAGGATTAGATAAACTCGCTCAAGTTACTGAAAAGGGATTAAATTATATCGCAGGAGTAAACCAGAACGGCTTTGCGCATGTCACAAGCTCAATTGAAGCTATGCACAGCGATATGAATTATTTTTTTGGAACAATGATTCAAACATTGGAATATCAAAATGATGTTTTAAATAGATTGTTTAATGCTATAATTTCACCGTATGAGGTAAAAATTAGAGAATATTATAGAGATGGTTGTAAACTTGCAAAGGGAGGCGAACTTGAAGATGCTGTTAAGTGTTTTAAACATATTGTAGAACAAATGGAGCTTGGGTGGCATTTTTTTCCCGCTTTTTATCAACTTGGTCGTTTATATTCGGAATTATGGACTAATTGGTATTTACTAAAAAAAACAGGTGTTTTAAAACCTTTTCAATAATCTTTACGTTTAAGTGCTAAACTTAAATTAAAAGGAAATGAAAAGAACTCAAAAATTAACCCTGGCTTTATTGCTTACCGGTTTGTCAATAATTTGGATGACAATTCAAATAATTAAAACAAACAGTATAATGGAAATAATAACTTTTTTATGGGATAATTCAGGTTATGTTTTAACAATAATAGGAATAATTATTGTGGTTGCATTGCTTATAAAATGGAAGCTGCACGATAGAAAAATAGCACTTAACGAAACCCTTGCTCGGCTAACAAGGGCGGCATATATGGCAAATCTAAAAAATAATTTTCAAGATATTGCATTAGCGAAGATTGGAAGGAGTGTCCATTTATATAATGTTCACGAAAGTGATATGAAGTTATTTTCAAAACAGGAAATTGATTTTTTAAATAATTATGATTATCGCAATGATATTAATATTCCCAGACCATTAACAAATTACCCAAAAGAATTAAATGATGCCATAGAACGTTTCGTAAAAGAATACTATGAAAAACAAAAATAAAATATCAATTAATACGTGCAATACCAATTAGTCCATAATTCCGTTTATATTTATCTGGAATTGATAAAGGTTTAAGTATTATCGACCCAAAAACTGCAAATTTTTATCTTCTAAGTGCCAATAAATATGGTGATAGTGAATTAAGATCAAATGCAGAATTTAAACCTATTTTAGCAGATTGCAAATTTTATTTTTCCCAATCTTTTTATTTTCAATTAACAGGAGAAAGTAATGATACAGAACTTGATTTAATAAATAATGCGATTAAATTTGCTGAAGAGGCAGTTTCATTAAATAATAACCTATCCCAAGGTTATTATCATTTGGCAAAATATTACTCATATCGAATTTGCAAATATTCAAAATTTAATAATGCACTGGAAATTGAAAAACTGCAACGAAACTTCTTAAGTGCTTTTTCAAGAGATAGGGATTATCTTCGTTCCGTTATAACTGGAGACCCATTATATGATAGAGTTTTTGAGCCAAATAAAAATCACTAATGCCTCTTACGCTCATTAGCACAAAAAAGTTAAAATCTAACATTCACTTAAATGTTTTTGTGTGCTACGATAAACGAAAACCGCCGAAGCGACCCGTTTTCTTGCATATCAAGGAAGGAACGCCAATTTT
>CAIWVT010000124.1 GCA_903916135.1 uncultured bacterium | reverse complement strand
TTTAATGAAACGTCATGTATATGAAAAGTAAGTTATATCTTTGCATCTTCAAAATTCAAAAAATAGTTACTCATTTAAAATCAACGTATGAAAAAAGTAGTTCTAATAGTGTTTACATTGCTTTGTATCTTAACGGCTTCGGCTCAAACTGTGCCAAGCACCATCGCTAAAAAAGCAGCCGCATCCTTTTGGTCTAAATCTTTTGAAGGAACGAAAAGCTTGGCGCAATTAAGTTATTTTCTTGTTGAAAGTAGCGATACATTGCTCTATATATATAATGTAGAAAATTCAGGATTTGTGATAGTGGCAGGTGATTATTCGAGCAATCCGATTTTGGGATATTCCACCGAAGGCAAATTCAATACAGATCAAGCTCCGGCTTTTAAGAATTGGATTGAAAATTATTCTGGACGCATCGCTGCTCAACGACATGCAACCCATCTTATTGCCAACCCACAATGGAACGAACTCTTGGCAAGCGACAATCAACCCCTCACCAAACAATCTACCAAAGCTGTTGCAGCTTTGTGCGTCACACGGTGGGATCAGGGGAAATTTTACAATCATAGTTGCCCTGTTTATTCCACCGGTCCCGATGGGCATTGTGTAACAGGCTGCGTTTCGACTGCTATGGCTCAGATTATGAAATATTATAATTATCCGGCAACAGGATTTGGATTCCACAGTTACCCACATCCGTACTTTGGATTGATTGCTGCTGATTTCTCTGCCACAACCTACGATTGGGCTGCTATGGGCAGTTATGGTAATGCTACAAATCAGGATGCTATTTCCACACTTATATTCAATTGTGGTGTGTCGGTTGATATGGATTATAGCCCCTTAGAGTCTGGTGCTCAATCTGAAAATGCTGTTGCAGCTTTTAAAGATTATTTTCACTATAGAAATACCATTGAGATATTAGGTAGAAACGATTATCCCTATTTGGAATGGATTACAATTTTAAAGAATAATTTGGACGAACAACATCCTATATATTACAGCGGAAACGGCTCGGGTGGAGGACATGCTTGGGTGTGTGATGGCTATGACAACAGCAATAAATTCCACATGAATTGGGGCTGGAGCGGATCAAACAATGGTTATTTTCAGATTGATACTTTGAATGCCGGAGGTTATAATTTTTCATCAGGCGAACAAGCCATAGTGAATATCATGCCTTATTTTGCGCCCTATTGTATGGCAAGCCGCACTTTTACAGATTCGACACGCGTGTTTGGGGATGGTAGTGAATATTCCTATTATTGGAATAACACTGATTGCGATTGGCTGATTCAACCCACAGGCGCTGACAAAGTCGTTTTGCAATTTACTTCGGATTTCAACACCGAATTAGATAAAGATGTTGTGAGTGTATATGATGGTGCCACAACTGCTGCTCCTTTATTAGGTTCCTTCTCAGGCACAAATATGCCTCCTATGCTCACTGCTAACAGCGGAAAGATGCTGATTGTTTTCACCAGCGATAGCACCACCCAAGGATTGGGTTGGACTGCTAAATATTGGGCTTTGAAAATTGGAGCAGGCATCACCGAAAATGAACTTGGAAAACTGAATGTATATCCTAACCCCGCTACCAACGATTTGTTTATCCAAAATCAAATGGATATCAATGAAGACGTGGCTATCACTATTTATGATTTCTCAGGAAAAGAAGTATATGCAGCAACACAGAATTTGAGCAATAACCAAACATCGAAGATGGATGTCAGCGCATTGAATGCAGGATTCTATATCATTTCATTTCAATCAGCACACTGTAACTATCGAACCAAATTCATTAAAGAATAGGGTTTTTGGTAGAGGGTATTTGGTAGATGGTAAAGGGTAGAGGGTAAAGGGTATTTGGTAAATGGTAGATGGTATTTGCCTGCCTGAACTGTGTCATGCCGTCGCACATAGTACCATAGAAAGATGAAAACAGAAGAAAACATAGTGTCCCTCTGTGTTTTTCCTCTGTGCGCCTCTGTGGTAAAAAAAGAAACTAACCACCAAGGCACAAAGACACGAAGACACAAAGAACTTTTCGTCTTGGAATTTGGGATTTGAAAAGCCTCTGTGCATCTCTTTTGCTCCGTGAATCTCTGTGTAACTTTTAAAACCACGGAGGCACGGAGAACACATAGAAACACTAAGAAGAACTAAAAATTTAATATTTGCTTCTTGGTATTTGGAGCTTGGAATTTGGGTTTTGGTATTTGGGTTTTGGTATTTCTTCCGAACTCTGAACTCGACTAAAACTCATACCCAATCAGAATACGATAGTTATTTTCCTTAGCAGTATTTCCATTTGTTTTAAAACAATTGGTCAATCCCACCCAAGCCTCGCCGCCAACGGTGAAACGCTTGTATTTGAAACGCAATTGCAGCCCGACATTTGCTGAAAAGCTATTAAAATATTTCGTAACATCTTGAACCGTTTTGGTGCGTTCGCTCACCTTCGTGATATATTGTGCTTTCAATAGGGGAGTGATTTGGAACTTATTGCTCACATCGAATGAAAGCCCTGTACCTAACTCTATAGCAGAGAAAGAGAAGATGCGCGTGGTGCCTTCCTTCAGTTTACCTCCAAAGGTATAATAGCCAATAAAAGGCTTCAATTTTAAACTTTTATTAGAGCCGAAGCGTATCAGTACCATATCATAATGCACACGGATACACGGCTGCATCCACAGT
>CAIWVT010000123.1 GCA_903916135.1 uncultured bacterium | reverse complement strand
TTCGTGGCAAACCTTCTTCGTGTTTCTTTGTGTCTTAGTGCCTTCGTGGCATATCTTCTTCGTGTTTCTTAGTGTCTTAGTGCCTTCGTGGCATATCTTCTTCGTGTTTCTTCGTGTCTTAGTGTCTTTGTGGCATACTTTCTTTGTGTTTCTTTGTGTCTTAGTGCCTTCGTGGCAAATCTTCTTCGTGTTTCTTCGTGCCTTAGTGCCTTCGTGGCAAATCTTCTTAGTGATTCTTAGTGCCTTCGTGTCTTTGTGGTTAAATTTCTTCTTGGTGTTTATACATAAACTTTGTGTTTAGAAGGGGTAGCCTATCGCCACATTCAGGATAAGATTATCCCGTCGCCATCCGTTGTTCATGAACATTATCTTATCAAATACCCATCGCCTATCCTGATCCAACCACGGCTTGCGCAGCGGAATGGCTAAGTCAAAGCGCAGCACGAAAAACGAAACATCTATCCGCAAACCAATGCCCGCATCCACCGCCATCTCCTTCAGAAATCTATTAAACACGAAGAAGCTGCCTGCATTCGATGGATTCGATTTCAATAGCCATACGTTGCCCGCATCCGTGAACAAAGCGCCTTTGATATATTTATATATCGTGAAGCGATATTCCAAATTCATCTCAACCTTCACGTCGCCCCCCAACTGTAAGAAGCCATTCGTATTGGCATCCTGCTGATAGGTGCCGGGTCCCAAACTATTGATATGGAAGCCGCGCAGGCTCTTGGGTCCGCCACAAAAAAATTGTTTCGAATAGGGCAACAATTGCGTATTGCCAAACGAACGCGCCACGCCCATAAAGAGCCGTATCGCTATGTTATCTTTATTTTTGAAATTATAATAAGCGCGTCCGTCTAAGGACACTTTTGCAAATTGCGCATACACATTGCCCAACATGGATGCCGGATGTTCAGCCGTAGCCTGTTTGCCGCTCAGGCGGGATATCACCCAAAACACATTGCCTGCCACTTCGTTGATAGATTGAAAATAAAAACGAATCCGCTGCTCAAATTTCTCGGGCTTGTTATACGTAAAAATATAATTCCCCCCTGCCACGAACAGCTCTTCATAACTACGTTTCAAAAACAAATTGGTCGCCAACAGCTCATTGAACAGCGGAGATTTATTCTTAATCGCCGTGAAGCTCACCTGTATCGGATTGAATTCATGTTCCTTGCGGAGATCTTCGCGCCATTTATAGCCATACATAATTTGAAAGGTATGCATGTCGAAGTAATTCACCTTTTTCAAATAATTATATGTGAGCAAAATACGTGTCTTCGGAATATAAATACTTTTAGTACGTATGCGAAAAGGAGCTATAAACCTTGGAAACGACAGCTCCGCTTCGGGGTTCACCGAGAACGAAAACATATTTTTACTACCGCCGCCCAATTGCGCCTCAAACGAACCTGCTAAATTCACGGTCAAAAGCTCTGCACCATTGAACGTATTTCGATTCAAGAAGCTAAGATTGAGGCGCGGTCCTAAGTTCAAATTTGATTTTTCTATCAAATCCAATTCGGTGCGCAGCGTATATTTCGGCATGGGAGTCAACAGTATCGCCACGTTCAAATAATTTTCCGCTGCCGTATCCGCGGGCGAAAACTTGATACTCACAAATTTAAAACTGCCCATAGACATCAAACGATTGAGCGTGATGGTATGATTTGTAACAGAATACACGTCGTCTTTCTTCAAATAAATTGAATATTCCAACACCTTCGGACGTATCTTGAGGTCGGAATTTTGTCCCTGAAATATCATATTATGGAAGCGCACCGTATCATTTTTGTTCGAAGTGCCCTTCGCGTCAAGCACATAATCCTGATTCACATAAACATGATGGATGCGATAGACTTCCAACATGGTTTTCGGCACACTATCCTTCAGTATCAGGCGGAGCGCCACCGATTGATTTCCCTGCGCTGTGTCGGCTTTGAACACGAGATAGTCGGGATTGAAATAGAAATAGCCGTGCTCCTTCAGCATGGCATCTATGCGAGTTCGTTCATATTTCAGTTTGTCGAGGTTATAATCATCGCCAATTTTGAGGATGCTTTTATCACGATTGAGGTTCACCAAACGGCTGATACTATCATGTTGAATGGCATAGTTTATACTTTTTAAAATATAAGGACGATGCACATGGCAGGTGTAAACCACTTTGGCAGTGTGCTTTTTCTTCACAATGCTGACGTCTGTTGATGTTCGAAAAACACCCAAGTTGAACAGCTTGGCATCTATGTAAGAAGCCGTAACACTTGTCTTGATACTGCTGAGCAGCACAGGTGCTTCGCCTTTGCGTTGCAGCCATTTGCGGAACTTGCTTTGAGGATTCGTTCCTGCCATGGTGTAAAGCATCAGCTTGGTGCGAACTCCCAAAAACTTCTTATTCGGGTCGGGACGTATGGCTGATTTGGCGCTTTTTATCAAGGCGGAAGCTTGTTTCTTACTCAGTTTTTCGTTTGTTACTAACTTCACATCAGCGCCCAAATAGAGTTTTTCCTCTTTGTCGAGATGGCGCATGGCGCTGCAACCCGAAAACAAAAATGCGGTCAGCAACAAGAGGATGGTATATAAAGTTATGTGTTTCATGATAATATCGGCTTACTTTTGGCTAACCGCATCCGTTTTTTTGGGTGAAGTGAACAAATCTTTCCATGAGGAAAAGTCGCGCGTATAAACCGCGCCTATGCCCGTTTCTATCAATTGTCCTTCGATGGCGCCCTCGTATTGGTTGTGGCGAAAGGCTTTCAGTTTGTAGCGCCCGTCTTTGGTCAGCAGATATTCCATCACGATGTCGCTCACAATGTCGCTCACGTTGTTCTGTTTCGCTTGCGGTCCTTCCACATCCACCGCCCCGCCCACCTGCACCGACAATCGTTCTTTGAACAACTGTTTCTTCACGCCTACATCAATTTTTGTCCGCCCCTGTGCCTCGCCGCTCTGATAATCATCGTAAGATTGTATGTCGAAGTTCAACTCAACGCCCGTCAATAGTTTAGAACTTAATTGGTTCAACTGCGTGGATAGGAACTTACCGACTGTCGTCCGCATGACAGACATGGCGCTGCCCGTCTCACTTTGCAGCGGATTTTCCTGTATGAACCGACCGAGCACCAATAGCGCAAACACCTGTTTGTTCAGGGCGGAAGGGTCGTCGTTTAGCATGATGAGTTTCGCGTTCACCGCGCCATCCACAATGCCCTTGTCTTCGGGCGGCAGTTGTATCTCGAAGCTGATGATAGGCTGCAAAAGCGCCCCGCGTAACTTCAACAACACAATGAATGGATAGCGTTGTTTATATTGATTCTGATCCCCCGCGGGCATATTCGTCATTTGATCTGCGATTAAATCGAAGGGCGTCGCGCGCACCAAATAAGTGGCATTGATACTCACTTCGGCACCCAAGAGGTCGCCATTCCAAATAATATTACTACCCGACACTATCGTGAAGCGTCGCTTGATAACATTCTCTAAGGAAACGAGATAACTACCCTCATTCAAATTGTATGCACCTGTCAAACTCATCTTCCCGCTGCGGTCAATAGCAAAATTCAGTGCTGCTTCGCCTTTCACCACCAACGAATCCGTGCTCGAAGGGTCTAACAGCAGGCGCAGGCTTGCTTGCTTATCAATTTCGATGACGGATGATATGTCGAAGCCTGTCAGCGCAAACTTTTGCGCTACTTGTTGTTTGTCTGGTTGCATAATTTTATTTAGTTTGATAGAATCCTCAAACTCCACCACATCCTCGCCTTTATCTGTAGTCAATTTGTCTTCGGGCACGGCAAACGTAAAACTCGATCCCTTCTTCAGTTTGATGTGCGCGTTGACTATCGGAAGCGACATGGGTCCTTGTACGTCCACCTTGCTATCCAATATCATACGCCCGAAAAACACCTTGTTGTCGCGGGCTGTCGTGTTGAACAAAAGGAAGTCGGTGGTCGTTGCCGTCAGGTCAAAAACAAAATTTTTGAAGTGCGCCATGCGGATGCTGCCATCTATAATTGCCACATTTTGATTGGAATCTTTCATCGTGAAGGTCGCAAAATGTATCCCGTCGGGCGTCATGCGGATGCTTTGCTTCGCGATATGCAAGGTGCTATTCAACATGCGTGGCTTCACTATCACGTCATTAAATGTGAGGGTGCCGCTGATGTCAGGTGCCGACAAATCGCCGCCCACCGTGAAATCGCCCGCCACGTCGCCCGATGCATTTGAGATTATATCAGGCACAAAGGCTTGCACGCTCTTCAACGCAAGCTTTGCGATGTTCACCTTCATATTCAAGGCATTGTTCTTTGCATTTGGCAGATAGCTGCCCGACGCCGTGAGCTGATTGTTGTCGCCGGTCAGGGCTATGTTGATGTCGAATTGCTCCGCATTGGGATTTTTTGCCTTCACGCTGAGGTCGCCGATGGGTATCTCATGCACACTCAGATTGGTGATGCGCGCATCGGCTATGATGCCATAAATATTCTTAACGCGCTTCAACAGCACCGTACCATCCACAATGCCTGCCACTAAGCCCGTGTCCTTCTCCACGATGCCCGAAATTTCATTCAAGTCGAAGCGTTTCATCTCGAAACTCAAATCATCCCGAAACTTATCGTTTACGGATGCGATGTTGATGGCACTTTCGCCTTTCGAAAGGAAGAGGTTGTGCAACAATAGCCCCGATTTGCCCACCATAACATAATTGTCTTCAGCCACATCCCACCGATGATTCATTAGATAGAAGTCCGCAGGCGCGATATGTATCTTATAGTCCCCGCTATCCTTCGTGATGATGGTATGTACTTGCAATTTCTTATTTTGATTATCATCTACAGACGACAAATTCGCCTCAAGCGTTTTGTCAGCAGCTTTTCCTTCGAGTAGGATATGATCTAATTTTATGGAAGAGTTCAACACCGAAGCGCTTGATATTTTATAGGTTAAAGCATTGGCATCTGAGTTCACCCCCAATTGCATCGCATTGATTTCGGTAGTGCCGTACACCACTTTATTGATGTCAGCTTCCAAGCTGAATGTCTGCGAGGGCGCATCATAACTGCTTGATATCTTTGCGGGTTCAAAGGCAAGCAACTGTGGAAAGAAAACTTCTTTCAGCATAGGATGGTTGTGCACCTGCAATTGCCAACTAAAATTTTGCACACGCGCCGCATCCGTCGCTTTTATGGAATCTGATAATGGGAAATAATGATTCAGGATGTTGCTATAGGTTTTCGGCAAGGCTAAGGGCGATGCTTTGCCTGTATATTCAAATAGAATTAAAGCGTTATTCTTCTCGAAACGTTTCGTATTCAATTCGTTGAAAGAGGCTATCAACAAGGTATCGAGGGTATAGGATTTATCGTTAGTCATCAGGAGCAGTTTGCCGATGGCGATAGTTCCGCGCATACCCTGCACACTATCCATATAGATATCTGCCCGTGAATCAAAAGCAATGCGCCTATCTTCTTTCATCAGATGTAGTTTCAGCAGATCCATGCCCTCCACGTTTAGGTTGTATTTGTAATGTTGCTCATTAGAATCCAACTGCACCAAAGCCTCTATCGAAAACTTGGCATTGCTATCATTCAAGGTGATGTTGCCCTCGAATTCTTTTCCACGTATATTACCGTTGATGTTGAGATTATGATAATTATATTTTTGAATCATCATTTGCGACACCGCTATGTCGAGTTTTGATTTGATACTATCCATGCTCAAGCCTTGCCCATCCGCAACAGCTTTGAGGCTTATAGCGCCAAGCAGATTGGTATTGCGTATCAACTTTCCGATATCAAAATGACTCAGACTAACAGTGGTTTTGAAATGCTCATTAGCACTCAAAGCCGCTTGAATTTGCGCAGCGCCGAAGCTGCTGTTCAGGCTGAGATGAGCTTGAAAGTTTTTCATCTTCCCTTTAAATTGAAACGCCATGGCGATATGTTGCGGCAAATCAATAGTGCGCGGCACTATGGTGTCAGCAAATAATGTAATATCCGTTTTGCCTGTCGCTAAGTTGCCATTCGGAATGTCAAAATACGCATGTTGAAAGTCAGGCAAGCCCACTATCAACGCATCAAAACCAATACTCGTACCGACGCCTGTTTTGAGTAAGAGATTTTTTGCTGTGAGATGATTGAGTGGTCCATACACCAAACCGCTGATGCTGCTCAGCGTAGTGGCATGGTTAAAGAATAATTGCTTTTTGATTTGCGGCACAAAGTAGGTGATGTCCGAATTTCGAACCACCGCCTTGCGAATGTTTGCCCCTACTATCAATAAACCAATAGAATCGCTCAAAGATGACATGGAGCTGTATTGCATCTGCAAATCAGCCTCAATTGCGGAATAGGTGGTAGCAACTTGCAGATTTTGCGCTTGGATGCCATGATCATCCATCGTAAAATTTACGGCACACTTCACTATATCCATACCATTGTTATCAATTGCTTGCATTTGCCTAATGTTTGCTTTGAGCTTCGACTTGGAATAATACAAATCGGAGGCATTCAAGCCGACATGGGCATACATCAAATGATTTACATCAAAGGTTTTTGGTTCGGGGGCAACATTGGTCACCAAATATGCCAAAGCGTTATCATCTAATAGGGCATTTTTTACAGCAATGGTATAATTGCTGCCTCCCGACGCATTGGACGATGTATCCTGAGAAATGATTGACGGGTCAGCCTGTTCACGTTTCAGCATCACATTGCTTTTCGCCAGGAAGAGATATCCCAAAGTTATGTTTTCTTTCGGCAAATCCACGGAGGCATCCTTCAGATTCACTTGCGTAACCATAGCGTTGATGAAGAGCTTGCTCACAGAATCGCCGAAGGTGAAATGCGTATTACGCAATGCCAAAGTTTTCACCTGAATGATGGGCAGCGTGCTCGAAGTGGTATCAGTGGATGGCGGTCCCGAATTCAACAGCAACACACTGGTCAATAATCCATCTATCTTGATATCATTCACAGCAAAGGTCAAGGTTGGGATGTCAATTTTGTCCATATTTAAGGAACACTGCCGCAATATTACACCTATTTTGATGCCACCCATAGCATCATCCAAATGGAAACGAATATTTTTGAGATCCACGCTGCCCACGCTGAAATTCCATTTAGATTTTGTGGCAGGAGCGGCAACCTTCGGCTTAGGGGCAGTGCTTGCGAACGCCTTAATGAGAAAAGCGAAGTTATACACAGAGTCATTTGCCAAGCGCGTCATGTGGAAATTGACATCCGTAAGCGCACACGCACTCACCCGTATCTCCCGATGCAGCAAAGAAGTGAGCGAAAGATTGGCTTCTACGCGCCCAACGTAAAGCAAAGTATCGCGATGCGTATCCTCCAAATAAATTTCATCAATGACTATGCTGCACGGAAAGGCAAGGCTCAAATGCTTGATAGAAACAACCGTATGTGTCTTATCACTGACAAAAGACGTGGCAAAGCTGAGCAGTTTTTTCTGTATCGGGGGAATCTGAATACATATAGTTATGGTAATAAAGAGCAATATGAAGCTTAGGACTATCCATAAAACGACTTTCAGGGTTTTCTTTACATAATGTAGTACCTTATTCATTCATTTTTATCATTGCATTTGTGTGTGGGGGATTGCTATATTGTTCTATTGTTGAATTGTTGAATTGTTGTGGGATGCTTAGTGTTTCTCAGTGATCTTAGTGCCTCAGTGGTATTCTTGAAATTGTTTTATGGTTCTATTGTTTCATTGTTGTTGTATGCTTAGTGTTTCTTCGTGCTCTTAGTGCCTCAGTGGTATTCTTGAAATTGTTTTATGGTTCTATTGTTTTATTGTTGTTGTATGCTTAGTGTTTCTTAGTGTTCTCCGTGTCTCAGTGGTATTCCTCATCAGCGATTTCAGCATAGCATTTCTATACCTCTTCAAACAAAAATCATTCTTTCAATTCATAAAGCATCAGCTTGTTTTTGAGCTTCACTATCTCTTTATATTGTGCGTCTATGCGTTTGAGCAGGTGCGTGATGGTTTCTATGCCTTCAAGGTTGATGTCCAAATCGTAATGGAAACGCACATACATTTCCAATTGCAGGAGTTGTTCGACTTCTATAAAGCCTGCATCGTGAAGTTGGGTAGTTTCAATCAAACCCGTATTTTGTAGTGATTCAATAAACGATATTTCGATATTATGACTCATACAAAATTCATTTAAGGCTATGAGATATGTTTTTTCCATGATGTGTAATGTTTTAGGTAGTTTTTGATAGTTCTGTGAATAGTTCTTTTTGTCTTGGTGTGAGATGCGTTGGTGTTTTCAGATTATAGGTTACATAAAAATCGCCGAATTGCCCCTCTTGTTTATATACAGGAAATCCCTTTCCTTTGAGTTTTATTTTTGTGCCGTTTTGGGTTTCGGCAGCCACGTGCAACTTCACTTTTCCTGTTAAAGTTTCCATCGTGATTTCTCCGCCTAACATCGCCACATACAAATCCAAATCCACGGTAGTGTAAAGATTATTTTCCAAACGCTTGATGCGCGGATGGAGTAATAGGGCGAATGTTATATATAAGTCTCCATTGGGTCCGCCGTTGGTGCTGATGCCTCCATGACCTTTAATTTTTATAGTTTGTCCGTTCTCGATACCCGCAGGAATGGTGATGCGGATGTTCGTGTCATTCACTGTAAGGGTTTGTTTATGCGTTACGTAAGCCTCTATAAGCTGCAAACGCACTTCAGCAGAAAAATCCTCGCCGCGGTATTTCGCTTGCGGACGATTGCCACCGCTGCCACCCATATTGCCAAACATAGATGAAAAGAAATCAGAAAAATCGCCCATATTTTGTCCGCCACCATATTGCTGCTGTTGATTTTGTGCTGATTGCCTCTGCTGTTGACGCGATTGTTCAAACTCCTCGGCATGTTGCCAATCTTTTCCATATTGATCATATTTCTTGCGCTTCGTTGCATCGCTCAACACCTCATTCGCCTCATTGATTTGCTGAAATTTTTTGAGCGCATCCTTGTCATTGGGATTTAGGTCGGGATGGTGTTTGCGCGCCAACTTGCGATAAGCCGCTTTGATGTCGCTCGCCGTTGCCGTTTTGGGGATGCCCAAAAGTTTATAATAATCAATGTAATCCATCCGATTGACGTGTTACTCCTCGGGGCTATAGACAGGGTAATCGGTGTAACCTTCGGCACCTGCCGTATAGAAAAAGTCAGGATGTGTCATTATAGAACGTGGATAATTATTGCGCAAGCGATTCACCAAATCGGGATTGCTGATAAACGGACGTCCGAAAGCAACCAAATCACACAAGCCGCTATCTAAATCATTTTCGGCACATTGCAGGTCGTAGCCGCCCGCAAGTATCAACTGATTGTGGAAGGTGGTTCGGATGAGTTGTTTCATCAAATGAGGTACGATGGGTGCGCCCATACTCGAATGATCCACCAAATGTATGTAAGCAATTTCAATCATATCAAGCTGTTCGGCAAGATATTCATAGGTGTTTTCGATATCAGGATAAGGCGACATATCGCTTGCGGTGCCATAGGGAGAAAGACGGATGCCCACCTTTTCTTTGCCGATAGCTTCTGCCACAGCCGTAGCAATTTCGAGCACAAAACTACAACGTCTTACGATACTGCCGCCATATTCGTCGGTGCGCAGGTTAGAGCAAGGCGACAAGAACTGTTCTAACAGATACCCATTGGCGGCGTGGAGTTCCACCCCGTCGAAGCCCGCATCTATGGCATTGATGGCAGCATCCACAAATTCGGTTTTGGTGTAAAAGATTTCGTCGAAAGTCATCTCTTTCGGTATCGGAAAATCTTGCAATTGCTCAGAATCTGTCCACATTTGTCCGCCCGCTCTCACGGCGGAAGGTGCTAATATGTGAGCATTCTCAGGCATATTGAACGGATGACTGATCCGTCCCGTGTGCATCAATTGGGCAAAGATTTTGCCGCCCGACATCATCACTTTTGAGGTAATTTTTTTCCATCCGTCCACTTGTGCATTGGTATATATGCCCGGGATGCGCGCATAGCCCAAACCGTTTGGTGATGGCGAAATGCCTTCGGTGATGATGAGTCCCGCATCGGCGCGTTGCGCATAATAGGTCGCCATCAGGTCGTTTGGAAGGTTATTTATGGCACGGCAGCGCGTCATGGGAGCCATCACCATGTGATTCTTCAACTCGATGGAGCCAAGCAAGGTAGGTGATAATAATTTACTATTTGTCATAGCTTTTTGTATTATGTAGCGGTATAATTGTATAAAATTGTTGATAGTTTGAATAAACAAGTGGTTTTCTTTCTTCTGCGGTCTCTTTCACAATGAAGTCTTTAGAAATATGCAGCGCCGACAGAATTTTTTCCACAGCAGTTATCATTTTAGCCGAGCCACACACATATACATATTTGGGTTTCCCGTTAAGGAAATGTTTCAAAAAACTCTCAGTAATGTGTCCATGCGCATAAGCAGCGTTCTGTTCTTCCGACAAAAGATTGGTGTAATTGCCATCTAATATATTATTTAGCTCGGTCTCCAAAATGATGTCGGCTTTGGTTTTGTTAACATATATAAGTTGGTTGTTGCCTATCAAATGGCGTGAATTTAGATTGCGAAAAATTGATAGGAAAGGCGCGATGCCCACACCTTCGGCAATGAAGAGACCCTCGCCGCGATAGGATATGTCGCCAAACTCTTCGTAAACGATGAGCTCGTCGCCCACTATCAGTTTCAACATTTCGTTCGTAACGCCATTATGTTCGGGGTAGGTTTTGATGCAGAACTCCAAATTGCTGGTTTCGGGGATAGAAATGAAATAAAACGAACGCCTATCGGTTTGCCAACCGGGTTTGTTGATGGAAAGTTCAACGGCTTGTCCGGGGACGTAGCTGAACTTGGCAGGTTTGTCTGTTACGATGTGCAACACGTCGGGCGTGATGAGTTTCAGTGATTTAATCTTTATTAGGTGTGGTTTCATACTATTTTTATTTATAATTTTTTGATTATTCTTCCGAAGGTTCCACTTGAAGCAACAGATAATTTTCGATGCCCATCTGTTGTATTTGGTTGCGCTGCGTTTCAGCCCAATCCAAATGACTTTCTTCACAGATGAGAATCCTCGTGAGAATATCCACCGTAACATAATCATCGCACGAACGTGCAAATCGAATAGCATTATGGTAGGAATTGACCGAACCTATCTCTTCATCATTATCATTATCTATCATATCCGAAACAGTTTTTCCGATATTCAACATATTGATATTGGTAACCGTAGGCGTGTTTTCATACAAAATAATCCGCTCGATAAGCAATTCGGCATGGTTCATTTCGTCGAACGCTTGATTGCGAATGGCTGTGTGCAGTTTCCCGTAGCCCCAGTTCTGACACATCTTAGCATGAACAATATATTGATTGACGGCTGACAACTCATCCTTCAACAAAGTGTTCAAAACAACAATTAACTCCTCGTTTCCTTTCATGTTCTTGGTTTTTTTTATAGATATATATATAATAGGTATAATGTAAGGTATTTATGATGTAGCCATCGGCTTAATTCACTTCCGCTTTATCTTCTTCCAAATCATTGTGGTCATCGCCTCCAATGGAGTAATAATTGTTTTCTTCGTCTTCGTTGCCCACGTTTTCGTCTTCATCGTCCAAATCAACGCCCGGCACATCCAAATTGCTGATGCGCTCATCATTGTTCAGTTTATCTTTATTGGTAAACTTGCCGTAATTGGGTGCATCGAGATATTTATAACTATGAATGTCTTCGGGATTCATATTTTTCATTTTGCTGCCGCGTATATAAATGTCGTCGCAAGCTTCATAGGCTGGATAGCCTGGAAATTCATCCTCATAATGAGTACGTATAATCATATTATAGGACAATGTGTTGGTGTTAATTTTTAGTTCCATGATAGATAGATTTATATTTTTTTTTGTAATGCAAAGATAGACACAATGGGGCACCAAGCACTTACATAATTCATTCTTTGATTTACATAATTCATACCTTATTCACGTATTTCTTACTTTGTTAGAGATTTTAGTTCCGAGTTCGGGGTTCGGGGTTCCAAGATTGGTGTTCCGAATTAAGGATTTTGGTTCCAAGTTCGGAGTTCGGAGTTTTTAAAGATGAATATAATTCCCTTATTGGAAGAGATTTTTTTTATTCATACCATATTTATATATAGCGATATTTTCAAATTTTTTTTATCAACATAAAAGACCATAAATATTCATTACGTCTTTTATCATGTATTTTTTGTTGCATTATCATGATTCTTGCATTTTCATGAAATTATCCGTTCACACAGAGATGCATGTTGCAACTCTATAAAATCATCCGTTCACACTGAGTTGCATGTTGCTTCTTGATATAATCATCCGTTCACACAGAGTTGCATGTTGCATCTTGATATAATCGTCCGTTCTCACAGAGTTGCATGTTGCAACTCGATATAATCGTTCGATTATACAGTGGTGCATGTTGCAACCACGTGTAATCGGATGATTTCATATAAGTGTAAAATGATATTATGCG
>CAIWVT010000122.1 GCA_903916135.1 uncultured bacterium | reverse complement strand
GAGCCTCTTCATCGTTGAAGCGGGTTTTTAATATTTCGAATAATTTTATCGTGCCTACCATTTTGATTTGTTATTTATGGTCATTAGTTGTCATTAGTCATTTATTGTCATTAGTCATTTATTGTCATTTAGTCATTATAGATAGGCAACCATTTTTAATTTTTCATTTTTCATTTTTCATTTCCTACCCAATTTTCAATTTCACGCGCACAGCCACGTTATTATTGTTCACGAGGGTGAGGTGGCGATGCACGGCATAGTCGGTTACATGGAAATCGGCTGCCGTAAATTTGGTTTCTATATCTTCGAGAAACACTACCGGAGTGCTATCAATTCCTCCCGCAGTAGAAGACAAATATAGTGAAGCCGAACCAAAATGCGACGTACCTTTCAGTTTTATGGGAGCCAAAAGGGTGCGTGTAGCCAAACCTTTGGTGGTGGTGGGGTCAATTGCCACATCCCACTCGGTTTGTTGTTTGCCCAACAAAAGTTCCATATCGTGAAACGATTCTTGTATGTTGTTTTCATTTTTAGGAAATTTATCCATCAGTAAACCTTCGTTGCGATGTTCCATTTCCATAGCTGCAGCACACAAGTTGTCGAGTTCTTCCCATTGTTTGCCGGTGGCTATTATAGCTTCTTTTTGGTCCATACGGCTTGGATTGATGAGGTGATAGGTAGCGTCAACTTCAGCTTTCAAAGTCACCATCAAGGGGTTGATATCGCTGCCAATGTTAAGACTCAAGGTGCCAACAGCCGTAATAATATTGTCTTTTTTTCCCTTAAAAGGTTTTAATCCTTTCGGAAAAATAGCTTTGAAGCGAACAGGGTTAGTTTTTCCGTAAATACTTTTGACCCTGTCGTACCAATCGTGAGCCAAGCCGGTTTCTCCTTGAAGAGCAATAATGCGCAATTTCACATCTTCGGTGTGCGAAATTTGAGCAGCTTCAGTGCTTTTTACTAAAGTAAATTTTTGTTGCAGCTCTTCGACTAATGGCACCGAACGTTCATACATTTTCGTAAAATCCGCATCAGTCGGGTTGCTGGTGTGAGCGTAGCGCAAACACATAACGTGAAACACAAACAACATGATTGCTTTTTCACATGAGCCGCCTGCTTGGCTCAAAAATTCGTTTAAACTGTATTTTAATTTTAACATGGTAAATTGAGATTAAGAAATGGTTACATTATTATAAGTGGAACTACTAAACTTAGTAGCTTGAAAAAACGTGAAATATGGGCTTGCAAACTTCCAACTGCTCTGTGCGGGTGTGCACAGAGCGATGGCAAACTTCCAACTGCTCTGTGCACGCATGTACATATCCGATGGCAAACTTCCAACTGCTCTGTGCACGCTTGCACATAGCGATGGCAACTTTCCAACTGCTCTGTGCACGCGCGCTAATAGCGATGGCAAACTTCCAACTGCTCTGTGCACGCTGCACATACCGATGGCAACTTTCCTACTGCTCTCTGCACGTTTAATAAATGCCATCACAGACCCCAAAGGAGCTTTTGCCCTTGTTGAGAGCTTAGGAATAAATTTCCCAGTAGCAGATTCTATATATAACATGACATTCATTTTTATTAGTTATCATCCCGACACTGCGTGTACGGGACAGGTTTGTTGTCATCCCGACACTGCGTGTACGGGACAGGTTCGTGTACGGGACAGGTTTGTTGTCATTGCATCATTGGTTTTCAAATTATTTTTGTATTTTTCTAAGTTTCACCGTTTTAAATATTTCATTATTTACTCAAAACTAATGTTTTATAAAATTGAATACAAAGGTACGAATTATTTATAAAAATTCGCCTATTTGTGTTAAATATTATGATTTTTTAATACATACTAGTTTCAAATATGGATGCAGTTTTTATCACATTTCGATTATAAATTTTTCTCTCCTATTGTCTGTTTTTTTTTCCGCTTTTTGTTATCAACCATCATAAAACCATTTTTTAATTGGAATCTCAAAAAATAGTGTTTGTATATGGGTAGATTTTTTCCGTAACTATTAAAACACAAAAATACAAAATAATTTGAAAACTTAACTATTTTTTTTTTTGAAAGTTTTAAACAATTCTTTTATAATCCTTGTTATCTTTATTTTAAGCAAACATTTTTTTTTGAGTACTTTACATGAATATGTTCTTTAATGACTTTTTTTAACAATATTCTTTTGTCAGATGACAAGCAATAGATGGTGAACATCTCGACTCAAAATTGATTTTTAGAGCCAAAAAGTAAAATACAAAACCAATAAAAGCACTTTAGAAAATTAGTATAAAATCCAATAAGTGCATCAAAGAAAATTGCAAAGTGCCGGCTTTTGGCTCCAATGTATGTCCTAAACTCAGCAGTGTATATACAGCTCTATTGTTAATTTTTGTATTTTTAGAAGAAAAAATCACATAAAATTCCAAGTGAGCCACTGTCAAAATTATGCTACTTTTCTCTTTTAATGATGCTCATCCCTCTCCAAATTATGACCAATGCAAGCACACTAAACAGTAAGCCGCCATAACGGAAATTAGTAATCAAATCAATGGTGCCAAAAACGATACCCACAGCCAAGATAGCCAAGATAGAAATAAAGAAAAATGTATTGATTTTACGGAAGTTGAAAATGCTTTTGGAGGGTGATGCTTGCTTCGGATGGTATGCTTTCCTGTAATAATAATCGCGGTCGGCGGGATGTCGGTTGCGGGCATCGCTAACTTGGGTTGCTACGGAATCGGGATATTTCATTTGAAAATCATAACGCTTGCGCAATGCCGGGTCAATCAACGTGCGGTAGGCGGTGTTCACCAATTGGAACGTTTCGATAGCTTTTTCGTGATGAAAAACATCGGGATGATATTTCAAGGCTTGCTCCTTATAAGCTTTTTTAATCTCATCAGCAGAGGCATTGGGAGAGATTTTCAGAATTTTATAATAATCGGGTAGAGCCATTTGATGAATACGCTAAAGTTTCGGTCTTTAATTTGGAATCAAAGATACGAAATATTTGTGGTGTGGTTTCAATTTTGATAAGGAATAGCGTATTCGGATTTGTTTAATGCAAAAAAAAACGGACCACACTGTAGCCCGTTTCTTTCCGTGAACCCATAAAAGGTTTAATTTTCTTCTTTCTTTTTGTTGTTGAAAAGATAAGCCAATAACAAACCTGCTCCACCAAAAATCAGGATAGTGCTTGGGTAAATTGCTCCAGTTACTTCTTCGTCTGTTGTGCCCATGATGCGAATAATGATGAAGGCAGCTAAAATCCCCAAACCAATTCCAATAGCCATCAGTGCAAAGCGAAGGGTGCCGAAGCCGTTGCCTTTTTTCTTGCGGCTAGGTTCCATTCCTTTTTCGATCATCGCCATACGTTCATCGTTTTCGTATTTGCGCAAGAAGATGATGGCTGTGAATCCTCCTAAAAATAAACTGATCGGTACTAAAACTCCAAATAGTGTTTCCATAATATATATTTTTTTAATTGTTTGCCTGTATGACGCCAGTGCTTTTAATTTGGTTACAAAAGTGCGAAAAAAAATAATATAAACGGATATTTTTTTTTGAGAGCGCACTATTTTATTTAATATATGGTATAGGGTAAAAGGTATCTAATATTTGGTATTTGGAATTTGGAG
>CAIWVT010000121.1 GCA_903916135.1 uncultured bacterium | reverse complement strand
TTTTTTGTATAAAATTTTCAGAAAATCGGTCAGCATCTGGGAATTGTTTTAAATACTCTAATGTATCTAACCCATGCTTTTTCAAATGTGTAAACGTTAAATATCTTAATTTTTTTCCACAAATTTTACACTCTACATAATTTTCTGGGGATGAGTGTAATGCTTTCTCATTTTGTATTTTATTGTCTTGTTTTTTAAAATATTCTTTATCAGAAGGGAATAAATTTAAATGAGAATCAATAGACATATTATGTGATTTGATTATATGGTTTGTATAACAGCCTGATTTATTTTCAACATCAATAGTTTCCCATTCACAATATTTACATTTTATTTTTTCTTCAATTTTATTATCTTCTTCTATAATGTCAAAAAATTGCTCATGCCAATATTTTCCCGTTTTCTTTTTATATTCTCTTTTAATAAAATTTGATGGGTATATTAATTCTGGAAATATTGACTGTAAATGTACTGTTAAAGCCCCAGATTGGTTTTTATAGTCATAATATCTCTTACCCGTTTTTTTACATACCGCAACAAATGTTCTTAAATCATTTCCTTCTACCTTACCATTTTGTGTAAAAGTAAGTGGTTTATTTAACAACTCATCTTTTAATCGGAATACTTCTTTTTTTAAATCAGATTTTTTAAACCCTTCTTTTTCTATAAATTTTGTATTGACATAAAATCCTTGTCTTTTTAAGGATTCTGTTATAAAAGTATAAGAATAAGGCAATAATTTTGCTATTTGCCTTGCCGTTAATTTGTCTCTTAAATAAAATTCTTTTATTTTTAGGAACTCTTCTTCATTGATAATAATTTTTTCTGCCATAATTTTAGTTGTTTTATATAAATAGACGCAATAAAATTAAATGGTTGCTTTTTTTATAAAACATTAATAAACAGGGAAAAGCACCCTTCGTGTCATTAATCCTTTTGTTGGAGTAAAATCATTTTTTCATATAAATAAAAAAGGCGAACTTTTTAGCTCGCCTTTTTTGTAAATGACTAATTGACAGATTAGTATGTGTTAATATTGTCAATTATAATGACTGCATAGAAACGGTTATTAACCATTTTCTTGGCGTATCGAGTCATTATGCCTTTTCTCGGTGTGAAGTCATTAGGATCAGTAATTGTCTGTGTTAATTGTAAAGGAATATAAGGTGCGTAAATGTAACCTGCTTCTAAGAATGTGCTACCTTTATGTCCTAAGATAATTAACTGTGAAGGTAAATAAGGATCTTTGTATACTACATAACGTGAACCTAAGTTACCAATCTTTTCAACGCCCAAGTTGTATTTTTCAGATTCTGGTGAAGCTGATGTATCAACATGGAAATATTCAAGGTCATCAAAAATTGCACCTGCTTCAGCTGAACAAACTACCCAGTTAGCTCCACCTCTCAATGTTGCTTTGTGGATTTGTGCTGAAAGCTCGTTTATTCTTGTGATAAGAGTCTGGTTCCAGTCTTTCTGAGTACCGAAGAAGTTAGCGTTGTTAGCTAATCCTTGATAATCCCAACGTGCTCTAAATGGAGCCTGGTTAGCAACGTCAATTATGATTTCGCGGTCAATTTCAGCAGCCACGTGTTCTGATAACAAAGCTGTTAATTCTGCTTCAGCATCAATTGAGTGGTATGCTTCTAAATCCTGGGCAAGTTCAGGTGTCCAGTGTGCACGTAATTTTCTTGTAATTGTATTAACAGTTACAGATGAAAATCTCAAAGTGATTTCAGCCATTTCTGACTTACCTTCTAAATTGTTATAGATTTCGAAAGCTGCATTGAATGGAATTGCAAATGCTGATCCAAATGAAGAAACACCATTATTTAACATATTTGCGTTAAAATCTGCTCCAATTACAGAAGCTGGTCTTAAATCAAATACAACTTTTGCTTGGTTGCCTGCGAATTGGTCATAACCCCACTGTTGCATTTGCGAAAAGAAAGGAATACTTCCACCAGCAGCAACAATAAGAATATTTTGTGAACCAGCACTGTAATAAACATTTGTTTGAGCAGAAAATCTTACTGTTGCACTTGATTGCTGTTTACTAATATCAAATTGTGTACCTAAGTCTACAACGGCTGTTGCAAGACCATTTGAAAAACTGCTTCCTGAAAGTGTAGCATATTGGTATGCATAAGTTACTGTTTCACCAGTTCCAAAAGACAAGTCAAAACCTTTATTACCGTAAAATCTTTCATAAGCTGTTGTATCAGCAAAGTGAGGACCTGTTTGACCGTTTGCAGTGTTAGCAGCAGCCACTTTCCCATAGCCTACACCAGCAGTTTGCGCTGCTTGGCTGATTGGATTAGCTTGTGTATTATCAGATGCTCCACCTGTATGGCCAATATTATCATAAGATACTCTTGCATCCATGTAAAATAAAAGTCCAGAAGGAAGTGCCAGTGGCTGTACTGATACAATTTCGTTAGCCAAAAGACGAGAGAATACCCTACGTACAATTGGAAATGCTACTGTATCAAATCTACCTGCTGAAGCGTCCAATGTTACTTCATTAAGCATTTGATGTGCTTGGTTTTCAAGCAACTGTGCAATGTTAGTTCTTTTCATACCTGAAAGGTTGTCAAGTAAACCAGATTCTCCCCAGTTTTTAACGATTGCTTTTCTTTGTTCGGCAAGGTCTTTAAATATTGTAAGACCCACTTTGCCCGAGTTTAATAATTCACCCATTTTTTTAAGTTTTTTAAATTTGTTTATTTTGAAAATTATAAATAGTTTAAAATTTTTAAATTATAAATAATCTTCGTTTTTTTCAATTCCTGCTAATACTTTTCGTCTTTTCATGTCAACACTTTCATATACCGTATCTTTTGATTTAATGGTATTTGTTATAGAAGCTTTAATTTTTGAAGCGCCTTCTTTATTTATAACAATTTTGTTTTCTTGTAAAATTTTGTTATAAAGTTTTTTAGCATCTTCTGCGGTCTGAGTTTTATCGAACTCTTCTGCTATCATAGCTTTTTCTGATGTTGACAATCCGCCGCTTGCAAAAATCTTATTTGCATAAGCTAATTTTGCATTGAATGTTTGCATTTCATCGAATTGCTTTCTTAAATCTTTAAAAGATTCGCGGTAGTTTTTAATAACTTCGCCGAATTCTTTGTTAGATTCTTTTAAACTTACGTTTTCCTTTAACAGCTCGTCTATTTTAGACACATATTGAGCTTTTATTTTATTTACTGATTCTTTTAAATTTGGAGTACCTTCTCTTGGTTCGAGACCTAAGCGGTTACTTGTGTTTCTTACAACTTTACCCTGTCCCTTCATTTCATCAAGTTCTTCTTCATAGCTAACTTTTGGTATATTCAAAGAAGGAACATCTTTTTTCCAATTTTTCTTTTCTTTTGACATGTCATCAACCGCAGCTTTTTTAGCAGTTGGATTATAATCTATCTCAAAATCGTCATTTTTATCAGGAATATCAAATTCCATCGTATCGGTTCCATAATCTTCTTTTCCATCAGGAATATCAAATTCCATCATATCATTGTTTCCTGCATCTTCAATTTCTTCTAAAGAAAATTCCAAAAGGTCATCATCTTCCTGAACTGGTGCTGCTGGTGCTTGAGCTGCAGGTTCGGCTGGTGCTGCTGAAGTTTCCCCAGCTTCATCGTCTATATAATTAACGTCCACGCCTTGTTCTGCTCCAGAATCTCCACCACTTATTTTTTTATCAATTATTTTGTCTAAAAGTTGTGCAAGTTCTAAAACATCATTATTAACAGGAGCTTCTTGTGCTGGAGCTTCTTCTGGCGTTTCCATAGAATTATCAACTGGTGTTTCTGCTGGTATTGCGGCTCCTTCTGGTGCTGGCCCAACTGGTTGTTCTTGTTCAAATGTCATCATTTCGTCTATATTTTTTTCGATATTAATTTCTTCATCATCTTCATCAGGTATTTCTTCACCTGTTTCAATTTCTTCATCATGTTCTACTTTATCCTCAACTTCAACTTCACCATCATTTGCCACTTCAACAACTTTCTCGTCGGTGTTTATTGTTATGTTATTATCATCATCAACTTCAACAGATAAAGATTCTTTTAATATTTTATCAATTTTTTCGTTAATTTCAATTTCAAATTCTTTTTTTGCAGCCTCAGTTGCAAATTTTTTAATTTGCTGAAAGTTTGCTTTAGCTTCTTCTAACGATGTTTTATTTGTGTTGTCCATAGTTTTTTTCTTTAAGACTTTTTAATAAATATGAAAAAAAAATAAAAATTAATTTTTT
>CAIWVT010000120.1 GCA_903916135.1 uncultured bacterium | reverse complement strand
GCCGATATTTTGAAAGTGAACATTCGTATGATGATGGTGCGCGTAAGGAATGCTTTTCCTGCCAACAGCAGCAAACCCGGACGTTTCGGAACCGACAATTTAGATAAAATGACCGACTTGGTGCTTATCAAATGTGGCTTCAGAGTGGTGCGCATGGCAAACGAATTTCTTACAGAGCTTGCCCCCAAAGGCATTACGCAAGCCGACATAGACGCATTGGAAGCCGACGCTATCAACATGGACCAAGCGTGGGACGAACAACAATATAAAACCTATCTGCGCACGAGCGTAACACACGACCGCCTGCTGCTTGCCAACGAACTCTACAGCCGCATCATGGAGCTTTACGACTATGGCAAAAACTATTGGGTAACACGAAACTATGCTTATTATCAGGACTACATTATTTATGATACCCCAAAACATAAGTCAAAAAAGGCAAAGAAAAAGGCAGACGAGGCATAAAAACGTGCAATTAATACCATTATTAGCTCTGTTTTTATCCAAATCAAATTGAAAGTATGCCCTATCGGTATAAATGCTTTTGGCAATCGAAGTATATTAGTTCACTTTAGGCACCTCAACTAATATATTTTACAGACTTTATGCCTTTATAAACCTTTCTTTTTGTTTCTTCTTTTTTTTCTATATGATTTATAAGTCAATTTAACAATCAACCATAAAACTATGGGTATAGTCATAATTACAATCACTATCCATCCAAGTATTTTCAACCAAATGTTTATATGCGGGGGTTGCTCCGGCACATTTCCTTCAGCACTCCCTTCATCAGCTTCAACAGTCTGAGGAGTTTCTTCCTCAAATTCTTCTTCCATGAAAATCTCTTCTTCATCTTCTTCCAAATATTCTTTGGTGAGGTCAAGACCCAAATAATCTTCAAGCAAAGCGGTGTTGGGATGTTTGCTTATTTTGATATTTTTTTGCAACAAAATCTTATACAAACTAAACAACGACCGACAACCTGCCTCAATAAACAGATGTTTAATATGTTTATTTTCTTGAATTTCGGGAGTCATAAACGTGCTTAATTTATCCAACTCCAAAAATTCAATTTCTTTTTTCTTCAAGCCTGTCTGTTGACGCAATTTATCTCCTTCGGGAACGCCCATGTGTGTAATAAATAAAAAAGTGCGAATCAGGAGTTTGTTGCCAACACAATATGCTAAAAGATAGCCGGTTTTCACATTATAGAGATAGAAATCAATAAGTATTTTTTCTGACTTCTCATCATAAACCATTTTGGGATTTTCGAGCGAACGAATCAATTCCAATAAAATACTTTCACGACTAACACAATCGTTACGTTCGGTCAACCGCCTCAACGCATGATGCTGAATATACACCTCCACATCTTGGTCGGCACTTTCGGCAGGCAACCCCTGCGTGCCTGCACGGATGCTGATCCATTTCGGTCCCTTTTGATATTCAGGCAAACCAACCCGAAAGCCTAAATGCGTTTCGTTTTTAATCTGTACATAAAACTTTTCTGGAATTATACTGTGCCAAACCATCTGAAAACCTACATTCAAATCGTTTTGAGCTACTTTCAAATTCGTATCTGACCAATAAACACGTTTGGTGAAATCGCTCATCATCAATCCTGTTGTGAGCGCAATATGCTTCAAATGACCAAAGGCATCTAACCTGCTCTGCTTATTTTGCTCGAAAGGCGACAAAGCTTCTTTAACCTTTAGCGCAAGACGATAATGAGACGCTTCGAGCGCACGTTGATATAATACGAGGGTTACACCAGCCGTTAAAAACGTATCCAAATCAACCGAGCCTCCATTGGGCATCAACTGCACATCATAGCGTTTCAGCATGGCAGAAACCAAGCGCTTTATCCATTTCAACTTCCCCGGAGGCATAAAATCATTTTCTGCCACCGATATATTTATGGATTGACATCGTGTCGAATAGATATATTCAAGCTCAACCGCCGACAACAAATCATAAATAGCTCCACAACCAATCGCATCCAGTGCTTTCCGTAGCTTTCTAAAAAACTCATTCTTATACTGAGCTTTCGCAACTTTCTCTAAATTGCGAATGTTAGGCTTTTTCTTTTTTGGCTTCGCCATATATTACGTACTCTTTGAAGCTATAGATTCTAACGTTCAATTTTGAATTCGGAACTTCGCTCTATCAACTTTGAATTATAAGCTTTCAACATTTTATCTTTCGCCATCATCCGGTTTATGGCTGTTGCACCCATCAGTTCTTTCAAAGCATCTTTTCCAATCCATTGTGCGTTTTTGTTCTCACTGGCAACTAGAACCTGACACAGTAAAAGAGCTTTTTCATGCAACTCTTGATTGCGTTTGCCAATCTGTCGCAACGCCCAATTCACTGCTTTCCGAACAAAATTGCGTGAGTCCTCAGAACATGCAGCAATGTAGAGTAAAAATACCATAAACACAACATCTTTCAATGTCTTACTATGTACTGCCAAACATGCCATCATCACAAAACCTGCACGTTTCACATATTCCTGATCGCGCATAGCCCATGCAAATGCTTTGTCCTCAGCAAAAGGAGTCTTGTCCAACAAATTGCTGCAACATTGGTCGCACACATCCCACGAATCGAAATCAGCAACCCAGAGTTCCATTTGCGCTTCCGTAACTTCATTTGGATTTTCGACCATAGTAGCCAATATACGAGCCTCGTGATATCCGCTTTGCCACAATTGAAGTGCTAATGCATGATTGTTCTTGTATTTTTTTGCCAAAGCGCGAATAACGGGCAGCGAAACTCCGAAGGCTTTATCTACCGAAATCCCGTAACGTGCCATGCCTGCTACATTGTCGGGGTTTGCCTGCGATTTTAGCACAGCGATACAATCTTCAAAATCTTTCATCTATTTAATCATTAAAAGTCCATCGTTAGAGGCAACCCATTTATTGTTCTTTGAGTCACTAACGATTTTATTAATAAAGAAACTCCTAACACATGAATTTTGTGGTGTGAAAGAAGCCCATTTGTCATTTTCATGGCGCACAATTCCCAAGGAAGTACCTATCCATTTCGTCCCATTGGCATCAATAAATATTTTATAATCATTAAACTCAGGTAAACCTGAATTTTCAGATGTGTAAATGGTCCAGTTCTCTTTTTCAATTTTGATTAAACCGCTCCAATATACCACCCACAGTATCCCTGATTTATCGCAATAAACGCTGTTCACCTGATTGCTGGGCAATTTGGAGTTTTCTTTTTGGAAGATGCTCCACGTAGCCCCATCAAATTTTGCAAAACCTTTATTGCTTGCTATCCATTTATTGTTTTGATTATCCACAGCCACTTCATACAATTCGTCGAACGCTAAATGAATATCGGAACTTTTATAAACTTTCCAGTTTACCCCATCGAAAGAAGTAAGTTCCTTTTCAGTTACAAACCATAAAGTTCCATCTCTGTCTTGGTTTATAGAAACTACATGAACACCGGGCAAAGGTGAGTTTTGAGGCACATAATTTACCCACTTAGAGCCATCAAATTTATATATCCCATGAAAGCGTGTGCCTATCCATTTGGTATTATTTATATCTATGAATATAGTCGTTACGAATCTATCGTCCATGCTGCAGTTTGTTGAATCATACACCCTAAATTCATTGTCGAAGTATTCAACCAACTTTCCACCAAAAAAACAATCGCCGGTAGCAAACCATACATGATCTAAATGGTCAACGGATACCGTTTTAATTATATTTTCGGGAATTTTAGATGTGTTTGTATCAAAAACAACACAATTGATGGTTGGATTGCCATTTCCTTGAGCAAATAAAGTTGTGGTCAATAAATAGAGAATGATAAAATAAATGAGCTTTTTCATGGTTTTTGAGGTTTATATTTTGATATAGTAAGAACTTTCTGTGCATCTTTTTCTTCAAGGAGTTTCTTCAAATTCAATTCATCCGTCTGCTTCATATATTTCCGAATGATACGCCAACCCAACCAAATTCCAGTTCGCGGAGGCGATGACTTAGAGAAGACTGTTGTGAACGGACCAGGGTCAAAGAATTTCGTAAAGTTAGTGTAATCTTTACTGTAGAGCATGTTATTATCAATAAAATATGCCCACACTTTCGATTCATTATCATAACACCAAGCCAATTGTTTCTTCGAATATTTAATCTTGATTGTGTCCTGCATTTCGGGAAGCATGGCATCCATAAAATAGAGAACTTTGCCGTTATACATCATATTATCTAAACATGTCGCATTTTTTAAATCTGTATAACAATAATAATCCGCCATGGCTTTGATGCAATCGCGTGTGATGTATTCTTCGGACATACCATATTTCATAAACTGTGGCAATCCATACATGGTATAGAGTTTATAATCCTCACCCAAATACATATCCAAAGCAATAATAAGCACAGAGTCGGCATAAATTATCGGGTTTTCGAAGTCCATGCCACCTATAAAGGTATAAACTTTTGGGATACGTCGGTCGGGGAAGTAATATTTGAAATAGGTCAATGCACATGAAAGCTGACGCTCAATGTTTAAGATATCTTTATATTTATTTTGAACCGCCACATAATTCTCCTGCATTTGTGGGTCGTTGATAAAATCGGAGAGTTGTTTTAGATTAGCTTGGTCATCCAAATCTGCATTCAAAAAGAAATGAAATTCGGGTTTGATTCTTTTCAATTCATTTTGCAAATCATTTTTATTAAGACTGAACAATGCCTTCTCATAACGATGGATGTGTATTTTGACAGTGGTGTCGAGCTTTGGTGCATCAATCTTGTCTTCTTTGGTTCTGTTGCAGGTGCATGAAACAAAGAGAATGCTGATGGACGCAAGAACAATAAACTTAATGATACGCTGCATTATACTAAGTAATTAAATAAATAAATTGTTTGAATTAAGCATCAAAATTTGCCTTTTCAAAATTACAAATTTCTTTTGAACTTGAAGACATAGATTGAAAATATTTTTAAACACCTTACGAACTTCATGCCAAAAATCATTATCAGCCTGTTTCAAATTCCGTTTGGTGCAATATTTAGCGAATGATAAAAAAGAAATCTGACAAGCAAGATGGAAAATAATAGGGACATAGCATATCATATCCCTACATGTTGCGCCCCGACTAATATCATCAGGTATTATAAAAATACTCCGCCTCAGTTGTCCATTATTTCCGAAGATGCTTAAAGGAGTATTTATAATTGAATGGTTAGATAAAAGCCTTGTTTTATAGGTCTGCGTGCCATTGGAGAAATCGGACATCATATCCTGAACGTTCAGGGTGTCATGGGAGATATCGGAAATCATGCAAAGAATTCACTTTATGCCATTGGAGAAATCGGACATCATATCTTGAACGTTCTTTGTGCCATCGGAGATTTCGGACATCAAGCCCTGAACGTTTTTTGTGCCATCGGAGATTTCGGATATCAAGCCCTGAACGTTCTATGTGTCATCGGAGATATCGGACATCATACCCTGAACGTTCTTTGTGCCATCGGAGAAATCGGACATCATGTCCTGAATGTTTTTTGTACCATTGGAGAAATCGGACATCAATAAAAAATTAGTTTTTGCTTGATGGGAGATATAGGACATGTGTATAAAATTTGAATTTGCTTGATTGGAGAAATCGGACATCAATAAAAAAATAGTTTTTGCTTCGTTGGAGAAATCGGACATCAATAAAAAAATAGTTTTTGCTTGATTGGAGAAATCGGACATCAATAAATAAATTGTTTTTG
>CAIWVT010000119.1 GCA_903916135.1 uncultured bacterium | reverse complement strand
CACGTTTTGCGAGCTTTTTTCATATTCCCTTGCATTAATTTGTGCAAATATAGCTATAAATAGCTTAATACCAATAGGAAAAATGTTTTTCAGCAGACCCTAGTTAATTGGTGGATTAGTTAATTGGTTGATTGGTTGATTAGTTGATTGGTTGATTAGTTGAATAGTTGATTAGTTGATTGGTTAGTTGAATTGTTTTTTGTTGCAGAATGTTTAGCAAAGCCTACAAGACTATCTTCGACTGAGGCACATCTTCATCCGAAGGGGGAAGCATCTCCGAACTAAGTTGAGCTGTTTTCTTTTCCCTGCGCTTATTAATAATCTTCCTGATAAATTCAATTAAAAAATAAACTGCAAGAATAAATGCCAATGCTCCAATAATCACAAAATAGAAAAGAATTACATCGTTTGCACTGCCTGTACCTGCATAAGCGAAATGAAATGAAAGTAAAAAAAGAAATAAAAATATCTTTTTCATAGCAGTCTGACTGCTTTTTCTTGCCTTGTTACTAACGGGCAGAATATGGTCGGCAATGTTTAATTTATACATAGTTGTATTATTTTTTTTCTTGTTTTTAAGATAATGCTCAACGTTTGCGCGTACCTTTTATTAGGTTTTACATTTTATCAATTAATAAAACGTATAACTATTCTGAGTTATCCGCGTTTTTTTGCCGTCATGATTATAAATGGTGGTGGTGGTATGCAAGCCATTTTCATTATATAAATAAACATTAGTTCTCGTTAATTTGTCATAGCAATACCGTGTGCGTTTTGAGCAAAGCTTATTGCTGTTGTATTCCATATCATCTTTACAGAATATTTTTTCGCCGCCTCTTTTGTATTGAATATAGGAAGTGGCATTTTTATCAGTGTTAAAAACATAGGAATATCGGGCTGTGATTCTATTTTTGCGGTTATAATATGTGTAATCTGTCAGGTTGCCTTTGGGATCGTATTTCAAAATACATTTTGTTATATGCCTTTTTTTATCGGTATAAATCATTGTTTTTATTTTGCTGCCATCTGAGCCGTATTCATATTTTATGCACACATTGGTGGAGTCAGCACCTTTTGATTTTTTGGCAACGCCTGTAGGGTCGCAGGCAAAACTCCATGTTTGTGTCAATCTTCCTTTGCCATCATACCATTTTGTTTCTCCTTTTGTGCCATCGGCGTTATAAATGGTTACATATCGCCCCCACGATTTTTCTTTTAATTTTTTGTCGTATTTAAAACTGCTGATTTCCGTAATTTGTCCTCTTTTATTATAAGCGGTGTTGGTTTTATTGCTCACTTTCTCCCCCCCTCTTCGATAATTCATTTCGGAAGTTTGTTGTCCGTTAGCATTATAGACGGCTGAATCTTTTCTAACCGTCTTCCCTTTTCTGTTTATGGAAATATCTGAAACTATTTTACTGCTATCGTTATATTGAAAAATATTATGCTGCCACATTCTGTTTTTACTATCAAAACTTTTTTGTGAAATTTTGTTTCCATGCGTATCGAATGTATTTACATTGAGCCAAGGGCGAACCGAATCTCCTTTCTTATTGATTCGATAACTTTGAATTTTCCATTCGCGAATATTGTTTTTGACAATAATCTTTTTCTCAGCCGGCATTTGATTTCCATAAAAATTAATCATGCTAAAAAATCCCACCCTGGTGTCGGATTCCATCCATTGATAAGGAGTGTAAAAATACTTCTGCGGATATGCCTTAAAGGCAAACAGCACCAAAATAATAAGAATAAGTTTTTTCATAGGTTTGAAATTTGTTTTTTATTATTTCATTTTTTTTAAAAGTGTCTGTCTATTTTAGGTCTGTCTGCTGTGCGATGTTGCGGTTAAGTTGTATGGCATTTTTTCAATGCTTGCTAACGGGGATAAACTTGCAATAGTTATTTCTATTATTGCAAGTTTTGAGTTATGCGTTAGTGCTTTTTTCTTTTTTGTATTTCACTTCTGGTTCTAATAATGAAAGTTGTTGTGAAAGTACAGGCTTCATCAATTTAATATAGTCGTCCCATTTGTCAAGTTTAATGTTCAGGTTGTATCTCTCATTTATCTCGTCAAGTTCATCTTTAAGTCTCAGTCCCGAAAATTGCATTGCAAGTTTAAAAATGTCAATCCGCATCAAGATATCTTTTGTGAAAATTCTCTTTGCATCAGAGAAAGTAATTGCTTGAAGAAGTTCTTTTGTTTTGTCACAATTCAAAAGAATAAGCGTATAAGATGCAAATTCTAATTTGTCAAAACCGAGCAAAT
>CAIWVT010000118.1 GCA_903916135.1 uncultured bacterium | reverse complement strand
AGCGAATCGTAGCAATATTTATCTGCAATAGGATTCAAACTTGGGTCGCCACCTATGATGGCTTTTCGTAAATCACTACCAAAAGGTTCCAAAACAGGAAAGAATATTCTACCATTCGTAGCTTGTATGAGTCCTCCTGCTGTGGATGCATTTCCAATAAAATCGAACACCCCGTCGGGAATGGGGTTCTGATTCATGTCTAAACGATCGCATCCCAATACTCGAATCAATGGCACTCCATTCGCAGCACCTTCCGTTATATATCCCATCGGAATACCTTGATCTTCTCCGGAATACAATACATTTAAACGGAAATCTTCAGGATTAATTTGATACCCTCCAATGGAATACACATTTTTCATCATCAAATCCCATAACGGAACTTTGGTGTTGAGCGATGTGCTTTTTATAAGTTTAACAACTAAGCTACTTGGGGCACTAACACCCGAATTAGTAAGTTCTCCTACTTGATAGACCGTAGTGTCGCCCACAACCATATATTGATAGGCAACGGCTAAAACTTGATCGGAATTTAAAGAGGTATTTATAGAAAGAAATCCAAGTTTACTATTAAAGGTATATTCTGAAGGCTGTAGTTTGCGGGCAAGTTCCACTTTTTCGTAATCAATACCAGCCACCATTCCTGCAACCGTCAAATAATTATTTACATTATTCAGATTTCTAATTTGTGTAATATCAACAGCAGATGACAACAAATCGTTGGCATTATTGCTTGGATAAATAGGTCCATTTGGATGAACATGTGAATTATAAATTTTTTGCCCTTCCCCGATATCTTGAAAAGCAACAATATTGCGATTATCGGTGGTTGCCGAACCGATATTGGTTAACCATACTTCCAGATTGGTGATGTTGACGTTGGAATTAATTATAGGTAATTTTTTTAAAGAGTTTTCGTAGGTATCGCGGAAATATTGTGATAAGAAAAAGTGTCTGTTTTCTTCGTATTGATCTGCTTTCAAGTTGAATTGACTGGTTTGAGCACCACCCGAAACGGTGATGTTTTCAGTGGTGCTTTTTTGTTGCGACCATAAGGCAGTTACAGTGGTTCTGCCAAATTTAAGTTTGGCTTTGATACCAAATAGCGATTGATTTCCAGTGATCAGAGTACTATTCAACGGCAAAGAAACATCACCGCCTTCTATCAATTGAATAATTTCATCTTCTTTACCTTCGTATTTCAAATTCATTTTGTTTTCGAAATCGAAAGAAGATTCGGTGTTATAGTTCACGCCCAATTGAATTTTATCTCCGATTTTGGCAGTAACATTCATTTGAATCTTTTCCTCAAAATTGAAGTTGGTGGTTCGACGTTGTTTCACATCAAGCGCGGGGTTGTTGGTTTTGGTGGATACCACTCCAAAAATAAGTTCAGCAGAACCTGATGGACGGATGTCAATGGTGTTGCCACCAAATATTTTGTCAAAAGCTTGTCCACCGATACGGATTTTTGGGATGATACTTCCATCGCCTTTGGTCAAACGGTTTGCTTTGGTTTTTTCGCGCCAATATTTTTGCAATGCCTGATCCATAGCATATTTTTGATATTCATCAAAAGACATATAAGTCGGATTGCGATAATCTAATGTGCCTGCCTTATTATTTATTATGTATTCGTTGTTGTCAGGATTATAAATCACATCGGGTTTGATGTTCGAAGGCGTGTTGAGATATAGCCCACCATTTTGCTGGTCGTCATACGGATTTCCTGAATTATCGTTGAAAGGAAATGGCAAGATGGTGTCCTCCGGATTGGTATCGGGCGGAACACTCAGTTTATCGGTCAAAAAGCCGTAATTATGTTTTACATCAAATGTACTTGCCCATGCAATAGACAATATGCACGCTACGGCAAAAAATTGAATTATGTATTTAGTTAGTTTCAAACAGAAATCAGTTTTGCTCTACTTGTTTTATAATATTTTTAATGCTCTCTTTATTAAGTCTTCAACCGATTTGATGTCAGAATCTGATTTAATGATTTTATCAAGTGTTTTGTCGGCTATCGTTTTATTGAAGCCTAACATAACCAAACCTGATAACGCTTCTTCTTTATTTGTATTGTGTACATTTGATAGAATATCCTGCTGAATGGCAATTTTTGTATATTTACTTTTCAAATCAATAATGATTTTCTGCGCGGTCTTAGAGCCGATGCCTTTCACCCGTTCAAATATGGTAACTTGCCCATTGGCAATAGCCGAAATCGCTTCATCGGTGGTGAGTGAAGAAAGTATCAAACGTGCCGTATTGGCACCTACACCATTCACCGAAATCAAACTGATATACAAATCGCGCTCTTCCACCGAATAAAATCCATACAAGGTTACACCCACGGGCGTTGCCGCCTCGTTTTTGATAGCCATATACGTAAACAAACGGCATTGAGTTCCGGGGTCGCCCAATTTGGAATAGGTGTTGAGTGAGATATGCATAAAATAGCCTATGCCACCGGTTTCGACGATGGCATAGGCAGGATTTTTCTCTATTAATT
>CAIWVT010000117.1 GCA_903916135.1 uncultured bacterium | reverse complement strand
GTGGAAGCTTCTTGAATGATTTGCTTGGTTAATTCCAGCTTACCTATTATAATCCCTTAGTTTTTAATTTGTTTCAAAACGCTTGGATATTTTATTTACAGCACTACGAAATAAATCCAATCGCCCCAGACGTAGTTTGAAGTTTCAATCCCATCAACTGCTGCATAAATACGTTTATGTGTTTTAGAGATAGACGCACGTGTAGCGGGTTCATTCACATTAGTGGGTTCGCTGCCACCACCTGAGGATCGCGGAATAGGAAGGATGCTTGCTTCGCGAATGGCGTAAATGCCTGCCACCTTTAAACCTGTTAATATAAATTCGCTTTCCTGACCAATCAGTAGTTGAAACATTGTTTCGGGCGATATACCTTTGCCAGTGGTGATTCCACACTCGCGAATATAAACTGCACCCGTAGCTACTGCTTTTGTTCTAATCCACACTTCTCCACCGCCGAGAGGAATGGCTTCGAAATCTTTATTGGTAGAACTTCTTACGCCCTTCACCAAATACCCAGCTTTTTTAATGATGTTAATTCCAACATTCACATCACCCGCCAATTTAGACTGAATGCGTGCAACTGATTGAATATCACCTGCATTAACATGCAATGCATCAACAAGTGTATTTACTGATATTGATAAATCTTCTTTTGTAGCAGTAGGAGGTTTTGCACAATATTTTGTGTAAACAACTAGTGTTGCATTTGAAAATCCGTGGATCTCAGTATCATCATAAGTGATATCTGCAAGCACAAGAGTTCCTGTGGTACTTTGATTCAGACCGGACTGGATTATATCCGGTACTTTTCCATTACGGTCAACAAGAAGTACCGTAAGTTCATTAATACTTAATTCTTTTTCCATGTATTGCTTTTTTTAGTTAATAAAATTGTGATTTTAAATTTGATTATAATCATTAATTTATTTGATTTTGAAAAATTATAAAATTATACGAATTGAGAAATAAAAAGTTTCATTATCTGCAAAAAAATAAAAAAAATCTTTTGTACTATTGTAATTCTCGTAGGTATAGAGGTTACAGGTAGGTTATAGATGAGGTGTTTACGGTAAAAATCAAAGAAAAATTAATTGGTCAACTGATTAACTATTTAACTCAATCAACAATTTAACTTAATCAACTAATCAACTTACTCAACTATTCAACTTAATCAACTAATTAACTTAATCAACTAATTACTTGACATTAACAAAGATTTCTTCCGCCGTGAATGAGTTGAATGTAAATCCGATATGTTTGGCAGTGAAGGCTTCGTTGAGGTGGAGCGTGGCGTCGCTTTTCACGTCGTCGGCTTTGTGGAGATTGCACCAAAAGCGCACGGTCAATGAATAGGTTTCTTGTTTCACCTTGGTGTAGAGTATCACGGGTTTTCGTTTGGAAATCACATGCGGCACTGTTTTGATGGTGGCGTTGATGACTTCGTTAATCATGTTGGCATCCAAATCTTTTCCCGCCAAGGAAAAATGAAGCGTTACACAGCGTTGGTCGTTGGGCAGAGTCCAGTTTACGATATTTTCCGATAGAATGTTGCCGTTGGGGATGATGACTTCTGCGCCATCGGATGTATGTATGGTGCTTGCGCGCAAACCAATTTCTGTTACCTTGCCATTTTGTCCGCACACATCAATTTCGTCGCCTATCTTCAACGACCCATCGAAAATCAAGATGATACCCGACACAAAGTTGTTGACCATGTTTTGCAAACCCATACCAATACCGATTCCTAAAGCACCTAAGAGAAAAGTGAGTTTGTCTAAGGGCAATCCCGATGCCGCAATGGCAAGCAGATAGCCGCCAATGAGCACCAACAAGCGGGTGATCAACAGGCGGGAGTGCTGTCCTTTGGTGGCGGAGGTCATGTCTTCGGCTTCCGTACCAATTTCGCCAAACAAAAAGCTTATCAACTGTTGCAAAATATGGGCAAACCATATTATCACGAAAAAGAACAATACGTTGACCAATCGGAACGAGATGCTCCCCAAGCTGCGTTGCATGGTCATTATCTCTACCAAACTATTGCTGATGCTATGAAACAGATTGAGATTGGATGCCAGCATAATGCCCCACACGATTAGGGCAAGAATCAACAAAGGTCCTTTAATTTTGTTGACCACGATGCTGCTGTTGAAAGGCTTTTCAACCCCTTTTTTCAATCGGCTGCTGAGCAGTTGCACAAGGATGATTTCGAGGATGCTTTCGATAAATATAGGCAATATCACTGCCTGAGTTACTGCAAAAATACTGGCTAAACCCACGATGTTCGATAGCGAAAATCGCCCGAAGATATTACACAGAATACCACAACCTGCAAGCAGTATTCCAATTACTACCGCCGTACGGGTCAATTTAAAGTATGGCGTTTGGATGCTTAGTTTTTTATAGAATCGGAACGAGAACACGATGACCGCCGCATGAAGCAGCAAGAGCCATATACGTGCCAACAAGGTGGGTTCTATCTGCAAAAATGTGAGGGCGATGGCAATGGACAATACGGCTAATATCAAGAAATCGAAGCGGAAATGTTCTTTATTTCTGAAAATAATGAAGGATGATGCCAACAGCAATACGAAATATTCGATGCTGAGATAGGCTGTAGGCGCATAAGCATCGAAGAAAGGCATCAAGCAGAACATGATGACAAGGAGGGCTAATATAGGACTTTTGTTCAGATAGTGCAGATGCAGAAATTCAAAGGAATCTTTTTTTCTCCGAATAGTTTTTAGGAGCTTGCGCTTAATGAACAGCCACACTATGAGCAGCATCCCGAACACTAACACCACCCCTCTTTGCTGCGAAGTTTGATTGAAGTAGTATCCTATCGCCTTACTTTCGTTAGTCCACAAACTTTGAGTCTTGCTCGAAGTGTCTTTAACTTGAACGATGGCAGGAGTTTGTTCCCACAAGAAATTCACCTCTTTGCCAAAGAGCTGTTGTCCGGCTTTGTCCAACTTTGTTTCGATAATTTTCAGCATATTTGTCAGGCTGATAGCATTGTCGGCTACTTTAACTTTCAGGGCGTTCAGGCTATCAATGGTGGCTTTTGCCGTTGAGTCAGTCTTTGCCCATTTGCGCTCCAAGCGTATCAGCTTCTTGTCATAGGTCTTGCGAAGACTGCTGTCGGCATACAATCTCCGAAACACAGAGTCGGTCAACACCTTTTTTAGATGCAGTTTGGCACGATACACCGTATTATACTCCGCCGCAACATGCACTTGATATCTATCCACTTCTTCATCCAAATTTGTAGCGAAGTTTTGATAAAGATATAGATTCTTAATCCGTATCACGGAATGTTTGTCGCGTATGTTTTGACGTATGGTAGTAATATCCTTAGTGATGGCACTATTGCGTTGTCCCATGCTTGTCAAATCGAAATCCAATTTGATGCTGTCGCGAATCTCATTCAAATTATCGTTCACCCTTTGGATGCTCAACATAAAATCACTCGAAGTGAGTGTGTCAGCCTCCATCAACAATTTGTCGTGCATCGCTCCGCCGGTGGCTCCTGTGTCGGCTTTGCTTTTGAGGCTATCCGCAGTCGTTTTGTTACCTTGACCTGAAGCGTTATGCCCATGCTTAGATTGTGCAAAAACACCTAAACTCATAGAGAGTAGGAAAAAAAGAATAAAATATTGTTTCATATTGAGTTAATTGGTTAATTGGTTAATTGAGTTGATTGAGTTGATTAAGTTAATTGGGTTAATTAAGTTGATTGGTTAATTGAGTTAATTGGTTGATTGAGTTAATTGGTTATTTGAGTTGATTGGTTAATTGGTTAATTGGTTAATTAGTTAATTGGTAAAGCGGTCAACAATTTAACAATTTAACAATTTAACAATCTAACAATTCAACAATTTAACCACCTCCCCCATTTTTCATTTTTCATTATCCACTTCCGCCGTAAAGAAACTAAAATTCACTTTTCCATAGTTTCGATGTTGACTAAAATGTGGATGCTGACTGAAATCAACTTCGCGGGGATGTTCGATGATGAGTAAGCCATCGGGCAAGAGAAGCTCTTTGGCAAATATTTTGTCGGGCAAACTGCTTGTTGCTTTTGAATCGAAAGGTGGGTCGGCAAAAATCACATCAAACTTCTTTAGGGTATGTTGAATAAATAAAAACACATCGGCATGATAGGTTTTCATGGTCGTTACTTTAAATTCGAGGGCAGTTTTTTCAATAAAGGCAATACAGACATGATTGATGTCAACCGCACACACCTCGCTACTGCCCCGCGACACAAATTCAAAGCCAATGCTCCCTGTGCCTGCAAACAAATCCAACATACGGCTGTCTTCAAAATCTATCAAGTTGTTCAAAATATTAAACAGGCTTTCTTTAGCCATATCGGTGGTGGGGCGCACAGGTAAGTTATCGGGAGGATGTAGTCGGCGTCTGCCAAGACTTCCACTTATAATTCGCATAATACAGTATTTAATAATGAATAAAAAACATGAGGAGAAACATTGTTCAAGATATGACTGTTTTGTATCGTCAAGTTGGTTTCGACAAAAGATATGCTTCGAATATATTTATAAAGCAAATCATACAAACCTGAATGTTCCACAATTTCGCCCATCAACACCACTCCGGTCTGCTCAGGACTCATCTTCATCTGCTCATAAACAAACAACACGAAATACATAAAATCTTCAGCAGTTCTGTATGAAAACGTATTGTAAAACATCAGCTTTCTGCCATCAAGCACCATCATGTCAAAGAAAGTAGCGTGCACCTGTAGATACACCTGACACGGTTTGATGCTATGTTTGTTGGCTAGTTGCAAGGATTCGATAAACACCGAAGCATGATGATGGATTTTAAAATGGGGAAGATTTACGGCAGTTCTCAATCCGTTGGGCACAGCAAAAATGTTTGCACTTTCATTGTTGCGCAATTTATCATAACAAATTTCGTCGCCCTCCCCTATCTGTTGATTAAATCGAAGAAAGGTGGCTGCTTCTGTAGCATCAAAAAGAGCATCCGGCACAAGAGTGGCTTGCTGCGTTTCATAAACAATGCGAACATCTTTATAGGGCAATTGCAACATCTCATGCTCAGAAACAAATAAAGTAATTTGCTCAAAATACTTGTTCTTGTTGTGGATGCCTTGAATGTATTTATGAGCCAAAGCCACAAACTTATTCTTTTCGGCATCGAAAACAGCATATTGAAGTGCATTCTTGTTCAAACCCACGGTCAACTGATAGGCAGTTGACGGCAGATTATAAAAACAAGGGTCCGTTTTTTGAATATAGGTATGTAATTCGGTAGTGTCCATGAGGTTCAACAATTAATAGTTATCGCGGAAATCGGTTTTCTGAGTAAGTTTCAAATCTTTCAATATAGAAGATTTCACCCGTATGGTGAAATTATAGCTTTTTCGGAATCCATAAGGTATCCATTCCAATTCCATTTCCCAACAATGCAAATCACGATGTATGTTAAACGAGGTAAACGAAAACTGCTTATTAATAAAGTCATAGCCCGTGGTTACTGCTACACGCCAATTCGGAGTGATATAAAATTCGCCATTCACGCCCAACGTCATAATGGTATCGTGTGTATATTTTCGAGTTTGATATTTAAAATTTGCAGAATAGGTGAAATTAAAATTAAAGTTCAAATTCCATTGATTGAAAAATATGTCTTTTTTTGTATCTTTTCCCTTTTCCTTTTTCTGAAATGTTTTATTGCTGATAGTATAGGAGATGCCAAGAATCCATTTCGTATTATTTCGACGTAAAATATGCTTGTTCACATTCCATTCATACTTATTAATACGCCCTATGGTATCCGAAGCATACATATCCCAAGCACCATTAAAATTAATATCAAACAAATTAAACAATCGTGTCCTGCCATTAATCATGATGGGGTCCCATCGCAAGGAATCCTTAGCAATATCATAAGCAGTTTGTATCCCCAAATTATCTATCAACATAATCTTCTTCGAACCCGTAATCGTATCTTTTCTATTACGGATTTTCATTTCCAGATTGTTGCTCAAACTGAAAGCCACTTTGCCCGACAACCCATCAGCAGGCGACCCATAAATATTGTTTTCAAAAATGGAATAACGACGAAAATTCCCTGCCATGTCGGTTTGTTCATATTTATAATATCCCCAAAACCGAGAACCAAAATCAGGACGATATACAAAACTTATGGAAGGTGTCATCACATGCCGAATGGCTTTCAATGCGCCGTTCTTAAATTGATACATACCATATAGTTTTGTTGTTATCGAAGAGGAAATATTGAATTCGTGTGCCATCTGAAAACCATGTATCGTATCTGATTTCAAATAGGAAGTGTCGTTCAGGGCATCATTATACCATTGCTTATCAATGGAACGCAAATACCATCGTTCGTTGATGTTTATGGAATTCGTCCAATTTATGAATTTCAATATCTTCACCGTGCTGCGTATTGGAATGCTATGCTGCATGCCGTTTTGCATCAAACTGAATATGCGCGGAGTCAGCAACAGACTATCATATGTACTGATATTGTTATCCATATTCATGGTGTAGCCCACACTAATATTGTCATACCACTTCAATGCGCCTGCTTTATTCTTCTTTCGGAACGGATAAAACGTATTCACCGAAAAATTTAACTGCGGGAGTTTCAAATTCAATTCCTTGGTGGTTACATTTTGTGTTCCACCTATATTTAAAGACAAATTTGCTTTCCCTCTAAATAGTGTTCTTTGATAAGCAATACTTGATTCGAAAGTATTAGAAAGATATTCACTGTTTGATGTGGGATTGTATTTCGAGAAATTACTACTAACGATATTTACATTAGCCGAAAAACTACTATTTGGACGAGCTTTAGAATCTTGATGATGACCCCACAGAATTTTAAATGCCTTGTTTCGTGAATAATCGGGCAAAAATTTCTGACTCATAATATTAACCGCGTAAGAGAGTGCAATATTCCCTTGATATTTATACTTCTTTTTGTAAGTTGACGATGCATAAGCAGCCCAACTGCCACGAGTATAAATATCTCCTTGCAAGGTCAAATCAATATAATCATTAATTCCCCAATAATATCCCCCTCTATCGAAATGGTAACCACGGTTTGCCGATTCGCCCCAAGTTGGAATAAGGATTCCTGACACCTGTCCTTTTTTATTGGGAAAATATCCGAAAGGCAACACAAGAGGAGTTGGCACACCCTCAATCTCCATATAAGCCGGACCGGAAACAATTTTATCATTCGATGTCATGCGTGCTTTACCGAATTTTATCGCATAATGCGGCACCTCTTCATCGCAAGTCGTATATAAACCGTTTTTAATATTTGCTGAATGGTCCGGAAACCGCTTTACTAAATTTCCATGTAAATAGCTCTCACCTTCATTAGTAATAATATTCTTTACTAATCCCTTTTTTGTTTCGAAGTTATATTTCAAACTATTCGCCGTAAATGTATTTGAGCCATCCACAAAGTCGGGCTTTTGAACTTCCTTCCCCACCGAATCGAGCACGCCATCAGCAAACAATGAATTGTTGCCAAAATTCATCTCCACATATCCAGCCTTCAAGTTTATCGTTTCATATTTTATTACAACAATGTTATACAGATATGCTTTCTTCTCTGTAATACTCAATTTTATAGAATCACTAGCCTGATAATCTATTTTCGATTCGATAGCACTCGGGGCAAGTTGATCACGCAAATCAATAATGGTGTCATTCTTGATAGTATCGTTGAGGATGACTATACTATCGTTTTTATGCGATAATATAGTATCCGTCGCAATCACCTGAGCGTATGCCTGAGATGTGAAAATAAGGAGCAATATAGAAACAAATAAACGGATGTTGCTAAAATTAGTTAATAAAACCGTTAATAAATTGATGAAAGCATGGTTGTTGTTATCGAAAAAGTGTATAAATTTGCAAAGAAATCAAAACCAATTATTGCAAAACTAATTAAAATAAATTATTCAGATGAAACGATTTAATTTATTTTTTGTTTTATTAACATTGATGTTTTTGTATTCATCAGGTTCTGTAGCTCCTAACATCATCAAAATCAAAAAAGTTGTTATAGATGCAGGGCATGGTGGAGACGATCCGGGAGCTGTTGGTAAAAACTCAAAAGAAAAGAATATTGCGCTAGCTATCGCATTAAAGTTAGGAAATTTTATTAAAACCAATTTCCCTGACATAGAAGTGATATATACCCGTAAGACGGATGTATTTATTGAACTCTATCGAAGGGCTCAAATTGCAAACAGCAACAAAGCTGATTTATTTATTTCCATTCATTGCAATTCCACCATTAGCACCGAAGTGAAAGGAACTGAAACCTGGGTGATGGGCTTGAATAAAAGTTCTGCCAATTTAGAAGTCGCAAAAAAAGAAAATGCTTCCATTCTTTTCGAAAACGACTATGCCAAGCAATATGATGGCTTTGATCCAAATTCGCCGGAAGCCAATATTATTTTCTCACTTTATCAAAACGCCTATCTCGACCAAAGTTTGCTTATTGCTGAACAAATTCAAAAACAATTCAAACTTAAAGTGGGTCGCGGAGACAGAGGTGTGAAACAGGCAGGTTTCTTAGTACTTTATAAAACAACAATGCCCGGAGTGTTGGTTGAAGCCGGTTTTGTCAGTAATCTTCAAGAAGAGGAGTTTCTTTTGAGCGAAAACGGACAAAATCTGATTGCATCAGGAATTTTTCGTGCTTTCAAATCCTATAAAACAAATTTCGAAACAGGTGGACAACCCACAGCAGATGATGAAACACCTGACTTTGTAATCAATAATCCCGTCATTGTGAAAGATACAGTCAAAAAAAATTATCTTATAGATACAAACATTCACCAGATTGACAATCAAAAGAACGAAGTGTTTTACAGAGTACAGTTTCTCACATCGCCGAATAAAAAATCTTTGAATTCACCGGAATTTAATAGTTTGAATGATATCAAAGTATATGTACAGAAAAGTGTTTATAAATACACAGCAGGTAATTTTAAAACATTAGATGAAGCTGTCAAATATCAACATGAATTACAAAGCAAAGGTTTTAAAGATGCTTTTGTGGTGGCATTTCTAAATGAAGAACGTATTGCACCCAAAGACGCTTTAAAATATATAAAAAATTAATGCTCCATTTTAAAACTAAAATACGTTCTATGCGTATAAATGAACTTGAATTATGAATATTTAGTAAAATATCACAACATTTTTTTGATTGAGTTACTCAGTTTAAAAAATTATGTGTAGGTTTGCACAAAAAACAAATTCGAATTGAAAATATCAAAAGAAATAAAAATAGCTGTTGTATTTATCGCAAGTTTGGCGTTGCTTTATTGGGGAATTAATTTCCTGAAAGGTAGAAGTTTATTTAGTAATGAACGCACGTATTTTGCAATTTACAACCAAGTAAACGGATTGGTGGTCGCTAATCCGGTTTTAGTAAATGGATTTCGAATTGGGCGCGTCCAAAACATGTACTTTCATCCCAATAACTCCGGGAAGATTATTGTCGAGTTTGTCGTGAATAATAGCGACCTGCAAATTCCTAAAAACTCCATCGCTCGCCTATATAGCTCTGACTTGTTGGGTTCGCGCGCCATTGAAATTCAATTGGGCAGTGCATCCACCATGGCAACAAGTGGTGACACCTTGAATACCTTTGTCCAATCCACCTTAGGGGAAGAAGTCAATGTGCAGTTTCAACCCATCAAACTAAAATTTGAGAACGTGATGTCGTCCATTGATTCTGTTTTAGTAATTATCAAAGGTGTTTTTAATGAAAACACACAGCGCAATTTGGAACAAAGCTTCGAAAGTATTCGCTACACCATTCAAAACTTAGAAAGCACCACCTATAATCTTGATACTTTAGTCGTAACCCAACGTTTTCGTTTAGCCAATATCATCGGCAATGTGGAATCTATCACTGCCAACATCAAAAAGAACAACGACAAGATTAACAACATCATTGTCAACTTCTCAAATATCAGCGACACCTTGGCAAAAGCTAAGATTGCAAGCACCATCAATAATGCCGATAAAACACTGAAAGATTTTTCAGAGATAATCGCGAAAGTAAATCGTGGTGAAGGCAGCTTAGGAATGCTGGTGAACAACGACACCTTGTATAATAACTTGGAAGGCGCATCCAAAGAACTCAACAAATTGGTTGAAGATATCAAACTCAATCCAAAACGTTATCTCAACTTCTCTGTATTTGGTGGCAGCAAAAAGAAAAATGCTTACACCGAGCCTAAAAAATAATTTTCAAAGATTTTATTTTACAACAACAATTTTCTTTTGTATCACTTCATTGTTGGTGAAGATGCTGACAAAATAAACCCCTGCTGCATAATCATTCAACTTAATTGTAACCGATTTCCCTGCCACAGGATAGCTTTGCAACATGCCCGATGCCAAGGTGTATAACTCCACTTTCTTAATATCCAAGTCTGCCCTATTCAGATTGATGGTGATAGATTCTTTTGCAGGCATAGGATACAAACTCAAATAATCTGAAACATCTGTTGTACGAATTCCTGCTGTAGGTCCCCAGATAGCTAAAACCCATTCGGGATGGTCAATATAAGGATTGCGATTGTTTTGAACGGTATAGATAGCATTGTTACGGTCAACTTCTTTTGGACTAACGGGGTCATTCGTATCCCATGCCAACAAGGTATTGATATACCAAGTTTCGAAAACCAAACCCGAATTGTTCGACAGTACGGCATTGGCTTCTGTGGAGTTGTTATACCATGTAGCAATGAGGTTTTGATAACATGTAGCCATATAAAAATAACTTCGAGCAAAATCACCTTTATATTCATCTATAGGTTCAAAAACCGTTCCTGTATAGCCCGCGTCAGAGCATGTGCCAAGTTTGCTGCCATTCAGAGAAGTCGTTGAGGCACTGCCAACATCAGCCAAGGGAAAGTTACTTCTAACTCCATTCACCTTCCCATCCGTAGGATAGATATGAAACAAATCAGAGTACATCGGCGAAGCCCCCGCAAACCAACTCTCAGGCAAAGAATGTTCCCGATTATAACAATCTCCTTCGCTATTATAACTTCCGCATTGGTTGGTCACAAAAGTATATTCATAAGGCGGTGTGCCTCCGGGGACATCAGAATAAACATCCCAAACCTTACCATTAGGTTTCACGTCTGTGGTTTGAAATGCAGTCCACAAACCGGGGGTATAAGAGAGCGTAGTATGATTCTTGATGATGTTGAACAAAGCCGTCTTCAAAGGCAAACCCGATAAACCTGCAGCAGCATCATAATATCCAACAGGGATTTGAGCCGATATACGGAAAAATATCGCTAAGGCAAAAAGAAAAACAAAGATTTTTTTCATAATAGTACATTGAAAGAAGATAAAAAACAATCGCGTGCAAAATTACACATAAAATTTCGTTTTCAACGCATTATTTCTATATATACGGACTTTAAAGTGGTTCTATAAATTAGATTTTTCGTGGCAGACAAAATTTTCAAAAGCGGAGTCCCAACTTTCAGTCGGAATGGCATTTTAAAAATTAAGTCCGCTCCGAAAAGTAAAAAGGAACAAAACTGGTCATTTTTTTTATTCAAAAAAAATCAAATAATCTGTGAATCTGTGGCATTAAATCAAAATCATACTTTCCGAGGCAGGCTCAAAATAGATGTCCAACGATCAAAAAACCATTTATAGGACTCCCGTTTATTTCAGATAGTCCTCTAACGCCCCATCATAAATCTTTTTGCC
>CAIWVT010000116.1 GCA_903916135.1 uncultured bacterium | reverse complement strand
TTTTTTGTATGGATTAAAAAACACCTCCGTGCATCTCCGTTTCCACTGTGAATCTCCGTGTTACTAATTTGTTTTAGCAACTATTTTTTTGTTTACAGATTAAAAATCTATACTATTCATATCACTACGTTCAATATTTTTATCCAAACACAGTTTAGTATTGTGCCAATAGCGTATCCGTATAATTCGTAATTTTGCATTTTTATTTAATTCATATAAATATGAACACACCCGAAATAGTTAAAAAATCCACGCGCCGTATATGGCAAAAATGGTCTATCGCATTTAAAATCTTACCTTTTTTGATATTGGTGGTCGCATTGAAATTTTTGGCGCATCGCTACGGATGGGAAGTGATGGAGTTGAACGCGCTGTTCACCAGTCTGGTGGCAGGCACCATTTTCTTGATAGGTTTTTTGATTAGCGGCGTACTTACCGATTATAAAGAAAGCGAAAAACTACCCAGCGAATTGGCAGCCGCCCTGCAAACATTATGGGACGACACCTATACCATTATGAATACCAAAGATAAAGAAACCGCCACTGCGTTCATAGCGTATCAAAAATCTACGCTAAAATCCTTGATGGCGTGGTTCAACAGAAAAGAACGCACCACGACATTATTGGATATGATAAGCAACATGAACGAGTTTTTCGTGAAGTTTGACACCAATGGCGTTCAGGCAAATTATATCATCAAACTGAAAAACGAACAAAACAGCCTGCGCAAAATGGTGATGCGAATAGATACCATTCGTGCCACGAATTTCATCTCGCCGGCGTATGCCATCGTGGAATCCATGGGCATTTTCACCGCTTTTGGTTTAATTATTATGAAGATAGAACCATTTTATGCGTCCTTATTCCTCACATCATTGGTAACATTTTTGATAGGCTACATGGTGTTTTTGATTAGCGACATTGACAATCCCTTCGACTATGCAGAGCATGGCGAAAGCGGCACAGAGGTTGCGCTGAAGCCGCTTCACGATTTGGAAGTGCTGTGGAAAGAATAGGATTTCTTCTATTTTTTTTTGTATTGAATGAAATAATACGTACATTTGTGCTAAATTTCGTTTTATTCATTCACAAAAAAATATATATATGAAAAAAAATCTGCTTCTTTTCGCCCTCGTCATCCTTTTGGCTATAAGCGCCAATGGGCAAGACTTCAAAATTGGTGTGCGTTTCACTCCGCTCAATTCTCAGTATATGACAGGAGAACTATTGAGTTACAATCGAACCGTAACTAATTTTACTAAAAGCACAAACCGTTTCGATTCGCTCACCATGGGCATATTTTGCGAGAAATATTTCACCAAAAAAGCGTTTCTGCTGCGTATGGATATCAACTATGCCGATATGTGCACCAATGTAAGCGACTCCCAAAATTATGTTTCTTCAACTCAAAACTACAGTAATTTCGAATCCGAAAAATTAAGTCAGAAGTGTATCAACATCAATTTGGGCATCGGAACACATGTTAATTGGAATAAATTTATTTTCACCTTCGGTGTATATGTTCCTTTAACAATTTTACCCAGAGGCAAAGGCGAAGGTGGATATACTTATTATTCAGCAACAACACTTTCGAATAAAAGTACCTATACAACAGACTATAAACCCACCATGGCGTTTGGCATCGGCGCATTTGGTGGCGTGAGTGTCATCATTTTGAAGCATCTATCTTTGGGGATTGATGTGGCGTATCATATCCAATATCTATCGCGCAAACAATCAACTTACACAGAAAACTATTATTATACCGGTAACCCATATATGACCTACAGCGATCAACACGACAAAATTCGGAACTATTACACATCTAAAATCATCCCTTCCATCGTCATTGCCTATTGCTTTGATGTAAAAAAGAAGGAAAAGTAAAGTTTTTTATAGAAGCTGAAATCATCTCTGTGCATCTCCCCTATCTCTGTGAATTTCCGTGTAACTCTTTTGTTCCACAGAGATGCACAGGGTGAAAAGAGCTACACAGAGGTTTCAAATTCTACCATAAAATTACAGGATATAGATTTTTTTTTATTCATATATAAATTATCTGTACCTTTGTATCACAATTCATAAATTATAAATCTTAAATCAAAAATCATTATGTGTAACATTAAACAATGCCAAGAAATGCTCGTGTGCTTTCTCCCCGTATTTATTATTCTTCTCATTTGGGATATAGTCTGGAAAACCATCGGACTATGGAAATCGGCTCGCAACAACCATATCGTATGGTTTCTGTGTATTGCTTTTATCAATACCTGCGGGATTTTGCCTATTATTTATATATTAATTCAAAGGAAAAAGAGCAAGGCGGCTAAGGAGTAAATCATTCGCCATGAAAAAGCTAATCTTCTTCTTTCTTTGTTTATTTCAATTGTTTGCCTATGGACAGAAAGACTCCGTCACGTGCAAACATTATCTCTCTGTTTATATTTCGGAAGTAGTAAAAACCGGAGTTCGTATGACGTATGAATACAAGTTTCGAAAGCGACAAAGTTTAAAAGTGGATGGTGGCTACAAATTTAATGCAATAACCTATAGCCCTGTGGGCTTGGATATGCTTGCCGAACCTGATGGCATCAGTTCCTATGCTCATAAAGCCATTTATGCAGGATTGGGCTACAACTACTTTTTCTTTACCACCCAATCGGGCAAGTTTCAGAATTATATATCTGCCAGCTTTAATTACAGATATTCCTACAACGACTTAATTAGAAATGATGATAAAATAGCAGATGATTTATATGTCTATACATATCAATCAACCTATGCAAGCCGCTACGAGTTGAAGCTCTTGGTAGGTTTCCGAAAGCTATCCGCTATCAAACTTCATAAGCCATCAGCATTTTTTGAATGGTTTTTGGGTGCAGCAATGAGCAAAGAAACTATTTATGGAAACCATTATATAGATAAGTGGCGACATGAACCTTCTGCCTTTCATTATTGGAAAAATAATGCCAGGGTATGTTTTGGATTTAAACTGGGCATAGCCTGGAAAAGGCATAAGAACATTTGGTAGTTTTGCTATAAACCCAAAAACGTTCTTATTTCGTGAATAAAAAATAAGCCCACCCTCGGCTCCAACGCTATCGTAAAAACCACTCCATACACGGCTCCCCAAAAATGCGCATCGTGTCCGATGTTGTCTTTGCCGCGTTTGCCCATATAGGCTGAAAAAATAAGAAACAAAATCCCAAAAATAAACGACGGAATGCCAATGGGGATAAACAGCAAAGAGATTTTGCCCAGCGGATTAAACAATATGCTCGCAAACACTACCGCCGACACCGCGCCCGAAGCACCCACGGCATTATAATAAGGGTCGTTTTTGTGTTTGCCAAAGGACGGCAACACCGACATCAAGATGGCGCCCACATACAACAGTCCGAAATAATAATAGCCTTTCGCGTCGAACAAATCCACGTAAGTCGCCAACACCATATTGCCAAAGGAATACAACACATACATATTTACTCCCAGATGCATCCATCCTGCGTGCACCAGTCCGTAAGTGAAAAAGCGATAATATTGTTTGGAATGTAGCGCCAAATAGGGATTAAACCGCAGGCGAAACATCAGGTCGCCATTGTTCATCGCCAGCAAGGAAATCAAAACCGTTATACCTATTATAATATATAGCATCATTTTTTGTTTATAAAATAAAATTTAACTGTGGCGCTTTTGCCCACCATCGCCGCCACCATATCAGTCACCACGAAGAGCGGAAAATGCAGCACAAAAAAACATTTCTGCAAAAGTACGCGAAATCCACCATATTCGGGCGCATAATTTCGGTTGCCTTTCAGCCGTTCGAAAAGCACCTCCCTCCTCTTGCTCGCCACATTGAGCAAACTCTGCACCAAACCGAAAGGATTTTGCTCCACAGAGAAATAAGAAGTTTTTCGCAGGGCGAAGCTGCGTTTGCCCATTAAAGCCGTAAACGTCTTCGGCTCAAAAAACACCAGATGGCGTGGGGGGTCCAGGTGGAGCCATTTCCCACGAAATATCCGCGCTTGCCAACTGCCGATGTTGGGCATCGAAAGGATCAAAACACCCTCGGGTTTCAATATTTTTTGGATGATACGCAGGGTTTCTGCGGGCGTCGTCAGGTGTTCAAACACATGAAAAAGCGTGATAGCATCAAAGCTGTTCTCCTCGAAATCGCCATCCATCAATGCAGTGGTTTGCAGATGTATATTTGCCTTGGCTCGGGCTCTACGGGCAGCCGTTTCGTCGCGTTCGATGCCATACAACTCATAATTTCCGCAGAGCGAAACGTAGCGCAGGAAATCCCCGTTGCCACATCCGATGTCCAACAGGCGTGCGCCCACAGGCAGCATCTTCACTATCTTCCTGGCACGCTCTTGGCGAAAATAGTCCACCGCTTTCTCCACGAGCGTGAAACTGAATTTCTGTTCCGTCTCGCCATAATAAGAGGTGTCGTACGCCTGCCGCAACTGCTGCTCCGTCGGAAATGGCGACAGATAAAAACATCCGCAGCTCAGGCAATGCTGAATCGTGTAGGAATTTCCGAAGATATCGCGTATTTCGCAAAATGCTTCGCTTTCGCGAGAAGCGCAGAACGTACAGCTATGATTATTTTTATCCGAATGTTGCATCTTATCGTTTTTCAAAGATAGCATATCGTGCCAGATGCATCTTTTGCAGGCGATATTTCAAAGAAGTGGTCAACACACCCATGCCATATTTCACGCTACGGCGGAAATTGATGGATGATGCGTCGGTGAAATATTTAGTAGGACAGGTAACTTCAGCGATTTCGTATCCTGCGAAAAAAATCTGAGCCAACATTTGATTATCGAACACAAAATCGTCGGAGTTGGCAGCGAAATTAATATGGTGCAACACCTCTTTCGAAAAAGCGCGATAACCCGTGTGATATTCCGAGAGTTTTTGCCCCATCAAAAGATTCTGCGACAAAGTTAAAAAGCGATTAAACACATATTTATAGTAGGGCATGCCACCGCGTAGCGCCCCCTTTCCCAAGATGCGCGAACCCAACGCCACAGGATATAAATCATTGGCAATCAAATAAACCATAGAGGGAATCAACTTGGGCGTATATTGATAATCGGGATGAACCATCACCACAATGTCGGCGCCCAATCTGAGGGCATATTGGTAGCATGTCTTTTGATTTCCGCCATAGCCTGTGTTGCGCTCGTGGCGTATCACATGTTTGATGCCCAACTCATGCGCTTTCTCCACAGTGCGATCCAAACTGCAATCGTCCACAACAATCACATCGTCCACAATATCCATGGGGATTTCCAGATAAGTGCTCTCCAAAGTTTTTTCGGCATTATAAGCCGGCATAACCACTACAACTTTTTTATTCTGTATCATAGGTACAAAAATAGTAATTTTCGATTAATTTGAGGGATAAAAGAAAAAAATCTTCTGATAAATAAACAAAATCATTGTTGTCGGACTATTCTTTATTTCGTCCCTAAAGGGACTTAAAAGACCGTGTATAGATATTTTCTATAAATATTAAATCCCTACGGGATTAAGGATTCCAACATGTAAGCCTGTCCCGTAGGGACAAAATATTTATAGAAAAACAAACCAACACAGCATTAAGTCCCGTAGGGACGTAACAAAACTGAAAAAAATTAGCACTATAATGCATTGAAAGGGTTAAAAAAAAATCCTCCGACACTAATGCAAAAATATATTACTTTTGCATAAAGAAAAATTCGCCAAGCGATGAGCATAAGAAACAACTTCAACCAAACCGATACGATATGTGCCATCTCCACACCCAGTGGTGTTGGAGCCATTTCCATGCTGCGCATAAGCGGCGCCCAAGCCATAGAAATTTGTGGCAAAATCTTTCAAACAAAAAAACACAACGACATAAATCAATTGCCGTCCAATAGCCTCATCTATGGTCAAATCGTCTTTAACCTTGAGATGGTTGACGATGTGTTGTTGAGCGTGTTTCGCAATCCTCACTCCTTCACAGGTGAAGACTTGGTGGAAATCAATTGTCATGGTTCTTTATATATTCAGAAAAAAATCATAGAGATATTGCTATCTTTGGGCTTGCGCTTGGCTTCCCCGGGAGAGTTCACCATGCGTGCTTTCATGAATAAGAAGTTGGACCTATCCCAAGCCGAAGCCATTGGCGACCTGATTGCTGCCACCTCAAAGAGTGCACACAACCTTGCCGTCAACCAGATGCGGGGCGGTTTCTCCAACAAAATAAAAGAACTCCGCGACAAACTCATCACCTTTGCCTCCCTCATCGAATTGGAACTCGATTTCTCCGACGAGGATGTGGAGTTTGCGAATCGGGATGACTTCCAGAAGCTTTTATCCGAGCTGAAACAAGAGATAAGCCTCCTGAAAGAATCCTTCACCCAGGGCAACGTATTGAAAAATGGCATCCCTGTTGCCATCGTCGGCAAACCCAACGTAGGCAAATCAACCTTGCTGAATGCTTTGTTGAACGAAGAAAAAGCCATAGTGTCCGAAATACCCGGCACCACCCGCGACACGATTGAAGATTTGCTCACCATACAAGGTATCACTTTTCGATTCATAGATACTGCGGGATTGCGTCCCTCTGGCGACCAGATAGAACTGATGGGAATCGAACGCACCTACCAAAAAATATCACAAGCCAGCATAGTGCTCTATGTGGTTGACATCACCCAAACCGATGCCGACGAAATCAAAGCGGAGATAGCCGACTTCGAAGAGCATATCATCAGCAATACAAAGAAGTTCATCATCATCGGCAACAAAACCGACCAACTAATAGAAACGCCCCATGGCTTCCCCGGTCTTGTGGAACTCGAAACCATTTTCGTTTCGGCGAAACGCAAAGAAAACATCCAACTCATAACCGATTCGCTCGTGCGCAGCGTTGACATTTCGCCCGAAATGGACAATATTGTGGTGTCAAACATTCGCCATTTTGAAGCATTAAGTAAAACTCTCATGGCTATCGAAAGCATGGAAAAAGCCCTCCAGGATTATATACCCACCGATTTGCTCACCACCGACATCCGCTCAGCTATGTATTTCCTGGGCGAGATAACGGGGGAGATTACGACGGAGGATATTTTAGGAAGCATATTTAGTAAGTTTTGTATCGGCAAATAAAACGAAGATGGATATTCAAGCCGACCCAACGATATTTTCCGATTTAGTGAGCACTAAGATGCCGTTTGGCAAATACAAAGGAAGTAGAATTTGCGATTTATACGAGTCCTATCTCGTGTGGTTCAAACAAGTTGGCTTCCCCAAAGGCAGGTTGGGCGTGCTGTTAGAAACCATGTATGAGATAAAACTAAATGGCTTGGAATACCTGCTCGACCCTTTGAAACAAAACAAATTCAAATAGATAAAACCTATATAGTATGAAATCATTCAAAAAAGAACTGTGGTTCAACACCGAAAAACGTTACCAATTTATTCATATCACGCGTGATGTTCAGGAAGCTTTGCGCGAGAGTGGCATCCGCGAAGGTTTGTGTTTGATCAATGCCATGCACATCACCGCAAGTGTTTTCATTAATGACAACGAATCGGGTTTACACAAAGACTACCTTGAATGGCTCGAAAAGCTTGCACCTTATAGCCGTGACGGATATCACCACAATGTGGGCGAAGATAATGGCGATGCCCATCTCAAACGTCAGGTAATGGGGCGCGAAGTGGTGGTGGCAATCACCAACGGACAATTAGACCTCGGACCATGGGAAGCCATATTCTACGGGGAGTTTGATGGCAAACGCCGCAAAAGAGTTTTGATAAAAATTATTGGTGAATAATAGTTCAAATAATTATAAAACTCGATAAAAAAAATAATACATATATCAATCCAATCTATTACGCCATATAGGCGCAAAAAGCTTATCTTTGCAGCCATATTTATGAAAACAGTTGCCATACATACACTCGGATGTAAATTAAACTTTGCCGAATCGTCCACCATCATGCGCCAATTCCAAGAATCGGGGTTCACCCTTATAGATTTCAAGGAGAAGGCGGATGTATTTGTGATTCATTCCTGCATCGTAACCCATCAAGCAGAGCGCAAATGTATTGCCGCCATACGCCAGGCACAGAAACGCAACCCGGATGCTCAGATTGCTGTCATCGGCTGCATGCCCGAATTGAACAAAGAAAGATTGGAACAAGAGGATGGCAATTTGTTGCTGATAGGAAACAATGCTAAATTCTCGCTCCCGGAAATTATATTAAATGGTATAAGTAGCGACATACAGCAACCCGAAACCTTCCAACCCTCCTATTCCTCAGGTGACAGAACCCGTACTTTCCTGAAGATTCAAGATGGTTGTGATTACTTCTGCTCCTATTGCACCATACCCTTTGCAAGAGGTCGTAGCCGTAGTGCCAACATCGAAGAAACCTTAAAATACATCTGCGAAGCCACCCGCAACGGCTGCAAAGAACTCGTACTAACAGGAATCAACATTGGCGACTTTGGTAAGAAGCAATCCGAATCTTTATTCAACCTATTGGTAGAGATAGAAAAAATACCTACCATTAACCGTCTCCGTATTTCCTCTATCGAACCCGACCTATTAACAGATGAGATTATTGAATTGTTTGCTGCCTCCAAGAAGTTCATGCCGCATTTCCATATTCCCCTGCAATCGGGATGCGATAAAATCTTGAAATTGATGCACCGCAAATATGCCACTGATACATTTGCCGCAAGAGTTTCTAAGATAAAGCAAATCATGCCACACGCTTGTATAGCAACAGACATCATCTGCGGCTTCCCTGGTGAAAGCGATGAAGACTTCAAACAAACGTATAAATTTCTGCAGAAACTTCCCATATCTTATATGCACGTCTTTACCTTCTCTGAACGCATAGGCACAAAAGCGTATGACTTAGAACACAAGGTGGAATCGAAACTAAAAAAAGCAAGAAGCAAAAAGCTACACGAGCTTTCCGATCAGAAAAAACGCTTTTTCTATGCCGAAAACAGAAACAGAGTCTGCGATACCTTATTCGAATCCGAAGTTCACGATGGCTACATATTGGGCTTCACAGATAATTATGTCAGAGTAAAGACAGCCTATAATAAAGAGATAGCAAATACTATCCGTTCAACTAAGATTTTAAAAATCGGTGCGGATGAAATTTGCGGAGCAGAACTTCAAGAACAAAACATCATCTAAAACAGTTATCAATCCTTAAACATCCACATTTATGTTTCCACAAATAACAGATATCTTCAATTATCTTTTTGGCACGCATCTTAGTTTGCCCATTCAGAGTTATGGTTTTTTTGTCGCCTTATCATTTTTGATTGGTGCTTACACTATTCAGCTCGAACTGAAGCGTAAAGAAAAGCAAGGCAAGCTCAAAGTAATAATAAAGAAAACATTGGTTGGAGCTCCTGCTTCTATCTTGGAACTTATTGTGGTGGGATTAGCAGGATTTGTTGTCGGATTTAAACTCGCAGGAATCATTCTCGATTATACTGTTTTTGCTGACAACCCACAGAACTATATCTTCTCATCAAATGGGAATCTGATTGGAGCCTTTGTTTTGGCGGCAGTATTAGTTGTTTGGCGATATTATTCCAAAAAGAAAGAACAACTCCCGGAACCAAAATGGGAGGAAACAGATATTCATCCTTATCAACTTACAGGAAATATACTAATAATTTCGGCAGTTTCAGGCTTGCTTGGAGCTAAGATCTTCCACAATCTTGAAAATATAAATGAACTGATACGAGACCCTATGGGTTCCATCTTTTCTTTCATGGGGCTTACCTTTTATGGCGGACTTATAGTTGGAACGCTCAGTGTGCTGTGGTATGCTCGCCGAAACAATATCTCCATAATTGAATTGTTGGATGCTTCCACTCCGGGCATTATGATTAGCTATGGCATTGGTCGAATGGGCTGCATGACTGCCGGCGATGGTTGTTGGGGCGTAACAAATCTGCATCCGAAACCCGAATGGCTCGCTTGGCTTCCCGATTGGATGTGGTCGTTTAATTTTCCGCATAACGTCGTTGGTGAAGGCATGCCCCTCGACCCGTGTACAGGGAAATTTTGTACTATTTTGGAACATCCCGTTTACCCGACTTCGTTCTACGATTTTGTTTTATGTACCATCTTCTTTATTGTTCTTTGGAGTATTCGTAAGAAAATAAACATCCCGGGAGCGTTGTTTTCAATCATGTTAGTTATTATGGGTATTCAACGTTTCTTTATGGAAACAATTCGGGTAAATAGCAAATACCATTTTCTTGGAATTGAAACCACGCAGGCAGAAATGATTTCAGTTATTCTAATTATACTGGGTATCATGGGGTTTTGGTTTTTCTATAAAAGAAATAAAAAAATCATTAAAAATAGTATTGATAATTCAAAAAAAAGTACGTAATTTGCATTTCAAAATCTTGAAGCAAAGATGCTCAAAAGTCTTTTCAGATAAGGTTCTCAACTAATAAGATTTATATATAAATACCAAGTCAAAATAAACAATGACAAACAGAAAAATTGTATCCTTACTAATTATTTTTGTACTTGCTTTATCAAGTGCATGCCAAACGCATTGGGTTGTTTTGCATGACAAAACCGAAAGCAAAGTTATTTTATTGGATACTGTCAATGTTAAGCAAGACGATGCGCAATTATTACAAATCATCAAACCCTATAAAGCTCAAATTGATTCGGAAATGAATGTAATAATTGCTTATTCTGAATTGGCATTAACTAAAGATGAACCTGAAGGCTTGCTCAATAATTTTATAGCAGATTTATGCTTCCAAAAAGGAAACGAATATCTCCAAAAAACGAATAATCTTACTGCTTCTTTTTGCATATTGAATAGCGGCGGTTTGCGAAGTGATTTGCCGAAAGGTGCAATTACTTTGGGGAACGTTTACGAACTTATGCCATTTGATAACGAGTTGGTCGCAATTCAAATTTCAGGTCAAAATGTAAAAAAACTTCTTGGTTATATTGTCAAAAAAGGCGGTGTTCCAGAATCTGGCATCGTTATGGGAATAAAAGCTGATTCAGCCCAACATGTTATTATTGGTAATGCTCCATTTGACCTTTCAAAAAATTATATCATCATTACATCAGATTATTTGTCAGCAGGAAATGATGAAATGTCTTTTTTCAAAGGTGCAATTTCTACGTACCCACTTCCAATTAGAGTTCGAGATGCTATCATCGAATATATAAAAGAGCAAACTAAAAAAGGCATCACGTTAAACGCAAAATTAGATAAGCGCATCTATTATGAAAAGTAGAAATCTAATCATTAAAATCTTTTTAATTGGACTTATCCTTGTGGGTATTTCTGCATCTGCTTTTAACCTTATTGGAAAAAACAAATACAAGAAAATTACGATACTCTTCACCAATGATACGCACAGCCGCATTGAACCTTTTGCCGCGAACGATAAGAGGTTAGCGAACTTAGGAGGTTATGCGCGTCGCGCAGCCATGATAAATCAAATCCGAAGCGAAGAAAAGAACGTTTTACTCTTTGATGCAGGCGATGTGTTTCAAGGTACGCCGTATTTCAATTTCTATAACGGCGCACTCGAATATAAGCTGATGAGTTTGATGGGATATAATGCCGTTACTATCGGAAATCATGAGTTTGATGATGGCATTGAAGGTTTAAACAAAGCATTACCCGCTGCAAAGTTTGATGTTCTTTCGGCTAACTATGATTTTTCGGAAACCATATTAAAAGATAAAATTAAACCCTATAAGATTTATACTATTGATGGTTTAAAAGTGGGAGTCTTCGGTTTGGGTGTGGCACTTGAAGGATTGGTTACTTCGATTAATTATGGCAAAATAAAGTATAACGACCCTGCGGAAAAAGCTGCTGAGATTGCGTTTCTGCTGAAAAAGACAGAGAAATGCGACCTTGTTGTTTGTTTATCTCATCTTGGTTTTTCGTATAAAGACAAGCAAATTAGTGATGTGGTTTTGGCAAAGCAATCAAAAAATATAGACCTCATTATCGGTGGGCACACACATACATTTATGGACAAACCATCTGTTTATAAAAATTCCGACAATGAAGATATTATTGTTGCACAAATGGGTTGGGGCGGTACAAGATTAGGCAGAGTAGATTTCTATTTTGCTAAAAATAAATTGGTTAAGTTTTGAAAAAAAAGTAAAAAAAAAAAAAAGAATAATAAATGTTAAATAGCTTGCATAGTTCAAAAAAAATGACAACTTTTGTAGTGTCCAAATTGCACGTGGAATTATCATTATTCTCGTTGGTTAAATCTTTAAAAAAGAATTAACTAAGAAAAAAACATGGCATTTGAATTTTTAAATTTTTAGAATAATAAGGAGTAACCTATGAAAAATAACCATCTTGAAGCTTGGAACAAATGCCTTGATATCATTAAGGACAATATCCCATACCAAAGTTTTAAAACGTGGTTTGAGCCTATTTTGCCTGTAAAACTTGAAGATTCGACCCTCACTATTCAAGTTCCAAGTCAGTTTTTTTATGAATGGATAGAAGAACACTATATTGATTTACTTAAAAAAACTATTACGAAGGAGCTTGGTCCTGATGGACAATTGGAATATAGCATTTTGATGGAAAGCAGTTACGGCAATTCATCGCCTATCACGGTGAAGGCACCAACATCGAATCGGAAAGTATTGAAAAACCCTATGGTTTCTATGCCCATTGATATTAATAGAGGTAATTCGAAAGAAATTCCGAATCCTTTTATTATCCCCGGTTTGAAAAAGATTCAGATTCCATCTCAGCTTAATGAAAATTATTCGTTCGAGAATTTTGTGGAAGGCGATTGCAATCGTTTGGCACGTTCAGCAGGATATGCTGTGGCTGAAAATCCGGGGAAAACGGCTTTCAATCCCTTGTTGTTATATTGTCCAACAGGATTGGGAAAGACCCATCTTGCGCACGCTATCGGGATTCAAATCAAACATAATTTCCCTGAAAAGATAGTGCTCTACGTTCAGTTCGACCAATTCATAAATCAATATATTGATGCCGTTCGGAATAACAATCAAAACGATTTTATGCACTTTTATCAGATGATAGATGTGTTGATTATTGACGATATTCAGTTTATTGCCGAAAAACCCGGCACTCAGAATGCCTTTTTTCATATCTTTAATCATTTGCATCAACGCGGAGGTCAAATTGTGGTTACCTCAGACAAAGCACCTATTGACATGAAGGGGATTGAGCCAAGATTGTTGTCACGCTTCAAATGGGGACTGTCTGCCGATTTGCAAGTTCCCGATTTGGAGACCCGCATCGCCATCATTGAAAAGAAATTATACAACAATGGTATCGAAATGCCTCGCGATGTGATTGAATATCTTGCCTACAATATCACTACCAATGTGCGCGAGCTTGAAGGTGCTTTGATTTCGTTGTTGGCACAATCATCTCTCAACAAAAAAGCTATCAATTTGGAGTTAGCCCGTCAGATTATTGATAAATTTATTAAAAATAATTCGCGCGAAATCTCAATAGATTATATTCAAAAAATGGTGTGCGATTATTTCGACATACATATTGATATGCTGAATTCGAAGACTCGGAAACGCGAAATCGTTCAGGCACGCCAGCTTTCGATGTTCTTTTCTAAGAAACTTACCAAAGCATCCCTCGCATCTATCGGCACACATTGCGGAAATAAAGACCATGCCACCGTGTTGCATGCTTGCCGCACCGTGAATAATTTGATAGATACCGATAAGCAATTTAAAGGTTATGTGGAAGAGCTTGAAAGGAAAATTTTGCTCTAAATCAAAACTTCTGAAAAATTAGTTTACCATCTTATTTTTATCATTCCAACTTTATGTTGACATGATTAAGGCTCTATGCCTTGTCAATTCGCAATTTTAATATCAATCAACTTCATGATATCATCTAAAATGGTATCATGGATGATGTCTATGCGGATGCCGCGTCCTTCGGCATACACCTTGGCGGAGAGCAGTTCGGATTTGATGACTTCCGAAATCGTACTTTGAAGGATGGCATCGGTTGCTTTTTGACCAAAGACGAAGGCAACTTTGAAAAACCCGTCTCGCGGCAGCAAATACAGTATTGCGCGCTTCGTATCCTTCATTCGAAAGCTCCATCCATATTTTTCGCCGGAATAATTCCACATTTCGATAACCTTGGGATACTTTAAGTGGACATATTCCGAAATTTGTTGCCACAATGGAAAGGTTTCGCCCAATTTATTCTTCAAATCGGTGAGAGTCGGCAGGGTGTTTTTGTCGGTAAAAATGCTTTTGTCCATGTGGCGATAGGGTTTTTATTGATTGATTATTATGTTGTTTTTAGTTAATGATTCAGGGCTCTTCAATTTTTTATACAAAATTATAAAATTTCAGCATACAAAAATATAAAATTATTCATTACAACAGAAATAAATTTCCATTTTAATTCATCAGATGACTTGAAGTCATCTGATGAATGCCTTTATCATTTATTTCATTTATTCAATAATATCATATCTCATTATTTGATGTTACGCAAAAGTCCGAAGGACTGAAATTATTATAAAAAACCATGCAGACAAACTTGTGTAAAATCCCGAAGGGATGATATTATTATGTCACCCTTTCAGGGTTTTTGTATTCTCACCATTTTGCTTTCTATAATATTGTCATCCCTTCGGGATTATTTCATAATGCATATATCAGTTATTACATAATAAATTAATCATCATTAAAAATATTTTTCCCATATCATTTTTCAATATTATTTTCTTTCAATATAAAAAAACCAAATGTAGAATATCTTTATCCATATTAAGAAATTATTTTTCCTCGTTCAAAAAATC
>CAIWVT010000115.1 GCA_903916135.1 uncultured bacterium | reverse complement strand
TTCAAATAAATTTAATAAAAAATCAGCATCTGTTATATCTCCTTTTATAAAATTATAATTGACAGTATTCTCAATATCTTTAAGGTTTTCAAGATTACCTGCATAGGTCAGAGAATCAAGATTATAAATGACATAAGAAGGATATTTGTTCACAAATAAACGCACTACATGCGAGCCAATAAATCCGGCACCACCTGTAATTAAAATTTTTTTCATAATAATTGTTTTCTTTTTAAATAGTTAAACAGTTGGGATGAAAAGAATAAAGGTATAAAGTATTGACTATTTAAGTTTTAGGTTAAGATTATTAATAACTTTTGCAGGTGCAAAAATAATAAAACTATTAAGAGTTACCTTCAGATATTCTCATATAAATATTTTAATTTGAAAATATTTTTTCCCATCCCTCTGCTTTTTCAACCCCTCTATACCTTTATGCCCCTATACCCCAATGTCATTAAGTTAAGAAAAAATAAAATTTACATAAGGCAAAGAACCGCAAATAAATACGGTTCTTTGTGAGATAACCAATACTCATTCCTTATGATAGATGCAAATATAAAAATTATTAAGGATTTAAAATCCTTTTTGAAATTAAGTAAAGAAAAAAGACTATTTACAAAAGATGAAAAAGCTTTTACTAAAGATCGTAAGTTGCCCTATGACAGAACGGTTGCAGTAATAATTAATATGCTTAAACGAAGTTTGAGTATAGAAATAGATGAGTTCTTTGACGTGTTAAATTCTGGTATTTGCTGTAGTAAATCTGCCTTTGTCCAACAACGATTAAAGTTGTTACATGATTTTTTTAAGATGTGGAATGTTGTTCAAGTAGAAAGTTTTTATCTCAATTATAAGGATAAAATAAAGCGATGGAAAGGTTATCGTGTAATGGCTGTAGATGGCTCAACTAGTTATTTGATTAACACTCCAGAAGTAGTAGATTATTTTGGTGTTCAGACTAATCAAAGCACAGCAATAGCTATGGGAAGGATAATGGGAATTTATGATGTGTTAAATGAAATAACTGTTGTATCTCATTTGTTGCCGATTAAATTTAGTGAACAAGAAGTTGTTAATAGTTGGATACCACATTATGAGTCAGACATGCTTTTTTTATATGATCGTGGGTTTCCGAGTTATACAACCATTTATCTTCACATGGCGCAGGAGAAAGCCATAAATTTTGTGATGAGATGTCGAAAGAATTTTAATCCAGTGGTAATTGAATTTGTAGCTGGCAAAGCAAAAAGTAAAATAGTTGAATTTGCTCCTAGTGAAGAAGCTATAAAGGAGTTACGTAAACATGGATACATTGTAACAAAGCAAACAAAAATAGAAGTAAGATTAGTGAAAGTGCTTTTAGATACTGGAGAGACAGAAATATTAATAACAAATTTACTCAATGAAAAATTGTATCAAACAGCATTGTTTAAGAAAATTTATTTTATGCGATGGGGAATTGAAACAAATTATGACACACAAAAGAATATTATGCAATTAGAAGCATTTAGCGGTCACAAAGTAGAAACAATATTACAGGATTATTATGCTACGATGTTTATTGCAAACCTTCAAAGTATAATAAGTAAACAATGTGAATTAATAATAACTTTGCGGACAGAGCATTGTAAACATAAGTATAAAATAAATCGAAATGTTGCAATAGGAACAATGAAACATAGAATTGTAAAATTATTCCTTAATAGAAGGCCGAGAGAAGTTTTAAAAGAATTGGAAAAAATATTTTTACGGCACATAGAACCAATTAGGTCTGATAGAAAATATTTACGATCTAATAAATTAAGAAGATTAAACGGTAAGTATCAGACATTTACAAATTATAAAAGAGCAATATGAAGCTTAACTTAATGACATTGAGGAATACCCTGTGCCAACAAGCTGTGTAAGGCAGTAAAAGTCCCTGTTGAAGTACTGATACAAGTTGCAGTTAAACCGTAGCTCTGGGCTTCGGCATTACAAACGGTGTTAAAACCCGATACTGTTTGCGCCTGCGATGTTCCATACGTATTGCTTATTATATCAGGGGTTATACCTGTAGACCCGTAATATTTAAGTATCATAGCCATAGACGTGTTCTGACAAGAAC
>CAIWVT010000114.1 GCA_903916135.1 uncultured bacterium | reverse complement strand
AATTAACCAATTAACTCAATTAACCAATTAACTCAATTAACCAATTAACTCAATCAACCAATCAACCAATTAACAATTCAACCAATGAAAACAATCTCAAAATCAGCTTTACTTTGTATTATCGGCTTTGTATTTATTTTTATGGGATGTAAAAAACTAAATATAGAAAAAGAACTTAGAATTGATCTAGGAAATCAATTTAATAAAGAATTTGTTATTATCAAATTAGATGACAAAGTGATTTTTTCCGACAGTGCTACTTCAAATCCACTACTTGGTGTTGCCGAAGTCTTAGTTTTCGATTATCCAATAGGTCGTTATGAAATCTCTGTAACTATAAATGGTATTGAAAAAAAAGAACACTTTCGACACAAAAAAAATCGTTTCGTATATATTTCGTTTGATAGAAGTTCATCTGAAATCACAATTACATATCCTGATGAGAAGTATATGTATGACTAAGTTAATACCCGAAACGTTATAGCCAATAAATAAAATGAAGCCTTCAACAATATTTTTAATATTCTTTTTGATTTCTTTTGTAACAAAATCACAAATAATAGAAATATCATCATTGCTAAATATCTCCACTGAAAAAAGGATGGAAAATGCAATTGGACAAGGACTATCTTATTCACAAAATGTATCAAAAAACAGTTCTTTAGGAGTCGCATTTTTCTATAAATATAATCATGCCAATTATTTTCAGGTCATGACTACCGACTATGACCCAAATGTTACTGAATATGCCAAAATAAATTCAAAATCTAAATGTATTTCAGTTAGGACTAATTATCAATATTCCATTTTAAATCGTGAACAAGTCAAAATTTCAATAGGACCTGAACTATCATATAATTATCTGTGGGGCGTTGACAACAATCAATATTGTTATACCGGTGATTCGACATTCTCTGCCGCAAAATCTCATCCTAATAAAGGGTTTAATAAATTTGGCTTTGGTATTCTGACAAAATTTGAGATTAATAATATTATTATAAAACAATTGTCTTTGTGTATTAACATTAGACCGGAATTCCTAATCAGTAGCTTTTATTATGGAACTGCTACACCCTATTCTGGAATAATCGGTAATGCAGAATTTGCAATTGGTCTTCAATATAAAATAAAATAGAAAAATTACCCGTTCGGCTTAGGCTGTGCCTATTTCACAAATTAACCATTCAACCAATTAACCAATCAACTAATCAACAACCACCCATGCTAAAAACAAATAAATTTCTACTTGCCACCATGATTATTGTATTTCTTGGATTGATTGCATGCTCCAAAAACAATTTTGATACCGGAATTAAAGGGACACTTAAAATTGGATATTGTGACTGTATGCCTCCGGTAGATACTACAAATATAAATTATAAAGATTATAGTGGTAAAGTATATTTTATAAGTAAATCAGCAATGAATCCATCCTTAAATTATGATTTTCAAAAATTAAAGGAAATTAGTATAAGTAAAAAAATTAGAAAAGGAAAATTATCAGTTGAACTATCACCCGACACTTTCCTCGTAATGCCAGAAGACTTTTACTTTAATTCTCCATCAAACACTATTATTATAACATCAGGACAAGTATTAAAAAAGGATATTAAATATTGGATATGCACATCCTTTTAGAGAAGCATACCATACAAGAAGATTATTAATTATTACGGTTGCGCAAAAGTCCGAAGGACTGAAATTATTATAGAAAATTATTCAGACAATCCTGTATAAAATCCCGAAGGGATGATATTATCATGTCACCCATTCTGGGTTTTGGTATTCTCTGCATTCTGTGTTCTATAATATTGTCATCCCTTCGGGATTTTATCATAATGCGTAACATCAGTAATTAACTCAATTAACCATTCAACAAATTAACCAGTTGTGTGAAGTTTGCAGTTTCACCCTTAATAAATAACTCCGCCTTTCAAGGCGGAGCCAAACGATAAACGAAACTAACAAGGGCTTTAGCCCTGATATAATATCTCCGCGTTTCAAGGCTAAAGCCTTACTCCTCTTAGCTTTATTTTTCTCCGCCTTGAAAGGCGGAGTTAATCAGTTGTCCGAATTTTCCACCTTCGCACCACCTCCTATTTAACTCAATTAACCAATCAACCAATTAACCAATTAACCAATTAACTCAATTAACCAATTAACTCAATTAACCAATTAACTCAATCAACCAATTAACTAATCAACCATTCAACAATAAATAAACACCAAAACCGTTTAAAAGAGAAAATCAAAAATGCCAACCTATATCTTCAAAACCAGTATCAATTGCAACTCTTGCTTATCGAAAGTAAAACCCGTGTTGGATGCCCGTGCCGAAATAACATCGTGGCAGATTGACTTAGAAAATCCGGATAAAATCCTCACAGTGGAAACCGAAACGCTGAAAGCTTCGGATGTGATTGAAATGGTGGATAATGTCGGCTTCGAAATCGAACCACTTGATTCTTAAACGTAATTTAATCTTTAAATAAATATGAAAACAAAAAATGCAGTTCTAACAACGCTGATAGTTGCCTTATGTATGATGGTTT
>CAIWVT010000113.1 GCA_903916135.1 uncultured bacterium | reverse complement strand
GTTAAAAAATGCCCGCTGGAACCTCGCCAGTTCGCTTGCGAAGCAGGGAAAATACGAAGAGGCGATTGCCTGTTTCCAAGAAAATATTCGACTCTGGCCGAATATACCCGAGCTACACTACAATTTTGCATATGAATAGTTTATATCCATTTGCCGTTTAAGGTGGCGATCATACATTTTGGTTATCATTTGATCGTCTGACAACTCTTTATACAATTGAAAAGTGATCCAGTCTTTTATGTCTCTGGCTGAAAGCAGTGGCAAATCCTCAAAGCACCTCAGTTTTTCTTTCAAAATAAAAGACGATACCAGGAAATTAAGGGCTACCTGATGATGCCATGCAAGCCACTTTCGTGTTTGAAACTGATCCAAACCCAGAATGTCCTTTGCCTCTTTGATGCAATGTTCTATAAAAAACCTCTCAGCTTGCATATATGCTAACGCTTCGGGAGTGTATTGCTCAAGGTTGGCGTTGGTGAAGGAATACTTTATTTCAACAGTTTCTTTCCCCGATTTTGTTTTGCGAATCACCAACAGTCGTTGCTCTGACTGATCCGTTGCCTTATCCCATATATGAACCTTGGCAAAATGATAATCACCAGTGAGAACTCCTTTTGTTGTATTGCGCACAGAAAGTTTTTGCCACTGTTGGCTGTCTAACGTTTTCAGATAATTACAAACACTTATTCCATCGGTGGTCGCTTTGAGACGTTTGGGCATTGGGCCTTTCGTCCCTTTTCGTTCTGGTATATACAATTCGGGTTGTTCCAAATATATGGTTTGATCCGAATGGAGATCCAACATATACAGATAGCCTAAACTTTCAATGGTTCGTGCAAACCCTGCATCGTTTCCATAATAACCATCTGCACTAATAAAATCAAACGAAATACCGCAGGAAATTTGATGACGAATAATGTCTGCTGCCAGTTCCAGTTTTGTTTTAAATACCCTGCTATCTTCCGGTATTCCTGCTTCTTGGCACCGTGGTGGGTCATCGCACCAGTCTTTGGGTAAATACAAACGAGTGTCGATCATCGAGGCAAAATCACCATTGCTTAAACAAGCGAAAACAGCAACCTGGCTATTGCTGATCTTGCCAACGTTGCCACAATACTGCCAGCCAACCCCAACGCTTTTATCTCCCTTTTTGACCCAGCCACTTTCATCGATTATTAAGCCTGTTAATTTTCTCTTGGGCAGGACAGTACTTACTTCCATAGCAACCTGATTCACTACCTCCCTTGCATCCCATTTTGATTCAGAAATAAAATGTTGCATTTGATAGTAATCAGTTCCCAATTCTTCACTAATTCGTTCGATGTTTCGCATTTGGCTTTGTACTATTCCTTGAGAATATCTTTCTGCTTTGTCAAAGAATATCTTTGTTCTGTTTCGAAATATATGCTGATATTCAGAAAGATGTGCACTCAACCTCGCCAGGGTGGAGGTCAGTGTTTTTCCATATTGGTTGTTTTTTTTACGATGAATTAAACATTGTTGGGAACGATGAGCTTGTTTTTCGATGAAATAAAGGTACAATATTTTTTTGAAACACCAGTGTTATCAAGCCTTTTATTTAATCTGTCAAAGTAGAACTAAATATTATGAAAGCAAATCTAACCAGTGTTTTGACAATTGTGTTTTTTTTATTAATGCCAACGGTTCATTTTGGGCAGGCACCTAATTTAGGGGCTGGATCGAGTTTTGCATTATTTACTTCAGCAGGGGCATTTAATGCTCTTGGTGCCTCTACAATCGTTACAGGTGATGTTGGTACGAACGTGG
>CAIWVT010000112.1 GCA_903916135.1 uncultured bacterium | reverse complement strand
CGAATTCTTTGAACATTTACGATATGCTTAAAATTCCAGCTGATCAAAAAATCAGCCCGGTTAATGGTGGCAATAGCTATGTGTAAACAATCCGAAAAACTTGTTTGTCCGTAAAGGGTTGGTAAACTACACCCCCCTACCACCTACCCGATCAACACCATCCTAACCCAAGTTGCATTTTCATTTTTGTAACAAGCTAAATAACAAGACATAGCAGTCCCTGCATTCGTCGGCGGGACTACAAAAAATGTTCCTGCTATCCAACATTGAGTGTTGTGATCTTTCGATGAAATGGCATCGGTTTGTATTTCATGGCCTGGTAAATTTCATTGGCTTTCATTTGAGGACGTGTACAGGTTTTCAATAATATTTTCTCTCCTTTTTTATTCATTATGGAGTTCAGGTTACATTTTTGAGTGTTCATAATCCTGACTATTTCCGTCCAGCAGTGGTTTATATTGTTCTGTTTCAACCGGAATCGAATGAAACTGACAATAAAATAAGCCAGCACTGCCATGTTTAAATGGGATTCGATGTTCAATTCTTTCTGGTGAAACGATGGGCGCCAATTCAAATCAGATTTTAATGCTCGGAATATGGATTCGATTTCACCTACGGTACGATATACTTTCCATAACAAGGCTTCGTCTTGCGCTTTGATGCTGGTACGGACAAAATAGGTCCCAAGCTGTGGCTCAATGGAGTTGTTTTCAATAAATTGCCAAACAAGATCTGTGACATGTCCCTGCTGCTTGTCCAGGACGACATCAATGGCAAATGCCTGGCCAACCCCTCTGTATTTTTCTTTCAACCTGCCAATGCGCTCCCATATTCTTTCAACCGATTTGTTCTTTTTGCTTTTTTGCGGCTTGTTTACCGACTTTTTAATTAGCCCCAAACCAGTTTCAAAACCTTGTTGTTTTTTGCCGAACATCCCTCTTTCTTTTGCTTCCTTGGCCGGTGTTTCAACATACATTATTGTTTCTTGCCTGGTGAATTTTTCTTGCCCTACAATATATTCTATTTCTTGATGAAAAAATTGCGTTTTAACCTCCTCGCCTCTTTTGTTCACAAAACAAACAAGGTTTTCTTTGTTTACTTTTTCCAGCAGGTCTTTATGCCCTGACCTTGAAACACACAGATAATCAACTTCTTTGCTTAGGCCCATCTTCAAATTGTCCTCTGTGGCGATGCCTGCGTCCATCACGATTACTGGCCGTTCGATCCCATTTTTACAGGGTTCCAGCTCAGAGAGCACATCCATGAATGTTGTTGGTTCACTAATATTGCCAGCGTAATAGCGGCTATGCTTGACAAACCCATCCTGATCGGCCAACAGGCCAAGCGTTATTTGACGGCAATCGGATCTTTTTTGCTTGTTCCTGCCGTATTTTGCTTTGGGGCACTTTTTCATGACGCCTTCAAAATGGGTGTTCGTCAGGTCATAGAGTATCAGCTTGTTCTCAATTTTAAAAATGCTTTCAATCTTGCCCGACAAGTGGTTTTCTATTTTGTCCTTGTCCTGGTATGTTTTTTTGGCACACTGCATCAACCGGTTACGGTCTACCGTGCCACTTTCAGGGCAGTATAGTTCCATCGCCGCTGAATTTTCGTTTAGCCATTCTGCGGTTTTCTTTTCAGAATCAGGATATAACAAGCGCCCAAGAAGTCCCAACATGCCCACTGATGTTTCGTTGAAATTCCATCCAAGTTGATCCATCAGATAGGCATCAAGTCCCAATTCTTTAATTGCCTGTGTGCATAACCATTCGCCCCCAATTTCGTGAGAGGAGATAGACTCAAAAGTGTCAAGCTTTACTTGTTGAACATTGTCTAAAGGTTGAACATGCTCAAAATCATCAGCAAACAAGTCGCCAACATGTTTATTGTCAACATTTTTACTTGCTGTCGTTGATTTATTAAAACAGTTTTTGACTAATTTTCTGTAAAAAAAATGGGCCCATTCTTCGATGAACAGATCCTGGTTATAGAACAATAAAGTATCCTCAAGCATCAATTGCTCTATCCTGTCAGCAAGGGGCTTATGCTGTTCAATTGGAATATCTGAAAGACTTCCTAATTCTAAAATGTTGATATGCTTGGGAATACCGTCTATTCGCTGGCTTTTTACCAACCTATAGGTAAGATAAGATATACCGTTTTTGTTATTTGTAACCTTCTTTATAAACATGTCGATAAACTATTTTGGCAAATTTACAAATTACAAACAAGAAAAAATGTTAATAAATGTTAAATAATAAATCATTCAGGGGACTACAAACCATAAAATACATAAAATATTTCTTATTAGCTGATTGTCAGTGTTTTATAAATATTTCGTAACTATCTGTAAATCTATTTAATACAATTACTGGATTTTATGTCACTGTATATCAGTTGATTAAAAATCAGTAAAAACGATGTTTTAGCCCAGGCTAAATGCAACTTGGGTTAAGAAGATTTCGTTTCTGCCAACTATTGCGTATCAACAGCACGATAAGATGTCTATAATTGGATTTTTGCTACAATATAACTCAGCACCCCTTCACCAAAGAAGGGATGTGGGGAGGATGTTCTCATTAATCTATAACCTG
>CAIWVT010000111.1 GCA_903916135.1 uncultured bacterium | reverse complement strand
TAGAAACATCACTGATTAAAGAAGCTATAGAGAACTATGAGGCTAAAAACTCCCGTTCTCAATTTGTGGAGAAAAAAAGCAATACTATTATTTTAGATGCCTATAATGCAAATCCGACCAGCATGATGGCTGCTTTGGAGAATTTCAATTTGATGAAATCTGTGAACAAAATTGTCATGCTTGGAGATATGCTTGAATTAGGTGAATATAAAGAAAAGGAGCATGAAAAGATTATTGAGTTCTTAGTGGAATCGAACTATCAAAAGGTTTTTCTTGTGGGGAATATTTTTTCAAAAATTAATAGACGCTCAGATTTCTTGACATTCCAAACTTCGAATGATTTAAAGATTCATTTGGAATCAGATCCTCAAAAACATGCATTGATATTGATTAAAGGTTCTCGTGGCATAAAAATGGAGCAAGTGTTGGAAGCTCTTTAGTGAATGAAAGAGAACTATCATGTTGTGGGCATCATGTCGGGGACTTCGCTTGATGGCTTGGATATTGCATATTGTACGTTCAGCAAGCGTAATAATCATTGGAATTTTGAAATTATTCATGCTACAACCGTTCCATATTCTGAAAGTTGGGTAAATCGTTTATCCAATGCTGCAAGCTTATCAGCTTTTGAATTTTCATTTTTAGATATTGACTATGGAAAGTTCATTGGTCAATCTGTAAAGAAATTTGTACTTGATACTAATATCAAGCCTGATTTTATTAGTAGTCACGGGCATACTATATTTCATCAACCTGAAAAAGGAATTACGGTTCAGATAGGTAATGGGGCTTCTATTGCCGCAGAAACTCAGATAAAAGTGATTTGTGATTTCAGGACCTTGGATGTAGCCTTTCGTGGGCAAGGTGCACCGCTTGTTCCTATTGGCGACATGGAACTTTTTGCCGATTACGATACGTGTGTCAACATTGGTGGCTTTGCCAATATATCCTATGCTGTGAATAGTAAAAGAATCGCGTATGATATTTGCCCTGCCAATATTGTTCTCAATCATTTTGCCAATGACCTAAATCATAAATTTGATAAGAATGGAGAAATTGCCCGACAAGGAAAGTGTTCGGAACAATTAATGACATCACTCAATAATATCTCATATTATCATCAAAATCCTCCCAAGTCTCTTGGAAAGGAATGGCTCGTTACGGAATTCTTACCTTATATTAATAGGTACAAACTGAACACAGAAGATAATTTGCGAACCTTGACCGAGCATATTGGGTTTCAAATCGCAGTTGACATCAATAAATCAGCAGGGAGAAAGACACTTATAACTGGAGGCGGAACATTCAATACATTTTTGATTGAGCAAATAGCGATGCATTGTAATTCCATAATTGAAATTCCTGCTCCTGAAATAATTAATTATAAAGAAGCATTGATATTTGCTTTTTTGGGTGTACTTCGAGATAGGAATGAAACCAATTGTTTAAAGAGTGTTACGGGCGCAATCACTGATAATTGCGGCGGTGCTATCTATCATGGAATCATTCAATAATGGTGGTAGGTTATAAAATGTTGAAAAATATTTACGATTAAATAATCAGTATCGGGCAATTTGTTTTACTTTTGCCGATTCTTTTTTTAAACATGAAAAATCACAAACATAGTTTATCGAATATATCCGTCGCAGGTTTCATAATTACTTTAGGTATTGTCTATGGTGATATAGGAACTTCTCCTCTTTATGTGTTGCGTGCCATTGTGTCGAATTCGCAGGGCATATCCGAAATGTTGATATTGGGAGGTATTTCCTGTATCATTTGGACATTGACGCTACAGACTACTATAAAATATGTGATGGTTACCATTCGAGCTGATAATAAAGGAGAAGGAGGCATTTTTGCTTTGTATGCTTTGATTCGGAAAAAGGCGAAATGGGTGTTTGTGTTTGCCATCATTGGAGGTGCAACACTTTTAGCCGACGGTATCATCACTCCGGCAATTACGGTGGTTTCTGCTATCGAAGGGTTGAATATGATTAATTCGAATGTGCCTATTATCCCCATTGTTATTGCTATTATTTGTGCAGTTTTTTTGATTCAACAATTCGGAACAGGCTTGATTGGAAAATCTTTCGGACCCATAATGTTTATTTGGTTTGCCATGCTTGCTATTTTAGGATTTTCGCAACTAATACAGTATCCATTTATCTTAAGAGCATTTAATCCGTATTATGCTTACAAATTATTATCGGCATATCCGGGAGGTTTCTTATTGTTAGGTGCTGTTTTCTTGTGTACCACAGGTGCTGAAGCTTTGTATTCCGATATTGGACATTGCGGAATTAAAAACATTAGAGCCACGTGGATTTATGTGAAAGTGGCATTAATTCTAAATTACTTAGGGCAAGGAGCGTGGCTGCTTTCTCATCCCAATTTGAATATTCATCAGGTAAATCCTTTTTATGGTATCATGCCTGATTGGTTTTTAGTGTTTGGTATTGCCATTGCAACTACTGCTGCCGTCATTGCCAGTCAGGCGTTAATCAGTGGGTCGTTTTCTATCATCAACGAAGCCATTTTGTTGAACTTCTGGCCCAAGTCGCGCATCATTTATCCCACACAAATTAAAGGGCAGCTCTACATTCCAAGTATCAACAGGTTCTTGTGGATTTCGTGTATCTTGGTGATATTGTTCTTTCAAGAATCGTCTAAAATGGAAGCTGCGTATGGACTTTCCATCACAATTACGATGCTGATGACCACTATCCTATTGGGTTATTATTTCTTTTACCGAAAGCTACCTTTATATCTTATCATCCCGTTCGTATTACTCTATCTTGCCATTGAAGGTTCGTTTTTATTAGCAAATCTAAATAAATTCTCACACGGTGGTTGGGTTACGATTCTGATTGCAGGCATATTATTTTTCATTATGTATGTGTGGCAAAAAGGACGAGCCATCAAGAATCGCTTTATTGAATTTATTCGGGTTTCGCCTTATACAGAGATACTCAAAGATTTGAAAAACGACAAATCTATTCCCAAATATGCTACCAACTTGGTGTATCTCACCCGTGCAAATCGCGTTACAGAAGTGGAGTCTAAAATCATTTATTCTATTATAAACAAACAACCCAAGCGGGCAGATATGTATTGGTTAGTGCATATAGATATTATGGATGAACCCAATACGAAAGAATTTAAAGTTACTACTGTGATTCCTGATGTATTGATCAAAATTGACTTCAAATTGGGGTTCAGGGTGCAACCTCGTATTAATTTGTTTTTCAAACAAGTTATTGACGAATTGATTAAGAACAATGAGTTGGATTTGACTTCAAAGTATCCATCCCTTCGTAAACATCGCATCTTGGGAGATTTTCGTTTTATCATTATTGATAGAATTCAAAATTATGATTTTGATTTTCCTCCGTTCGAGCAGTTTATTATGGATATCTATACCTATCTAAAGCGAATAGGTATCGGTGAGGTACGTGCTTATGGCATGGACACAAGTAATGTAATTGTTGAAACTGTTCCTCTTGCCATTCCTAAAAACCCTAAGTTTGATTTGACAAGGATAGATAAACCTAAAGTTTAAATCATTCTTTTCGATTAACAATCCCATTTTATTATGATCAGAAAAAAGCTGAATATTCGGTCTGTTGTGCTATTGATTATATGTATTGCAGTTGCTTCACATATAAATATCATTGCAATTGCTTCTGCACAAACTGAGAAGACACAATTATATCAACAGATTAAATCTTTGCACGACGTGCTTGACGTGAAACCGCTTAAATTCATCGCACCATTTAAAGAGAAATATCTTGTTGAATTGAAACAATGGTTGGATGCCAATGACACCGCTGCGGGTTGGTTTGCGCAACGCGTGTATGTTTCTCATTTTTCTTATGATGCGCCTACGGTTATCATTACAGAAGGTTATGTGGGTGATTATGCCGAAAATGAAAGCTACATCGAAGAGGTGGCAAAGCTGTTTCATACCAATCAAATTGTGGTGGAACATCGTTATTTTGGCACGTCCAAGCCTGAAAAATTAGACTGGAAATATCTCACAACCACAAACGCTGCTGCCGATCATCATCACGTTACAGAGCTGTTTAAGACGATTTATACGCACAAATGGATAGCCACCGGCATCAGCAAGGGCGGCGAAACGGCTTTGATATATCGCACGCTTTATCCCAATGACGTGGATATCTCGGTGTGTTATGTGGCGCCGCTGAGTTTCGGAGTGGAAGACGGGCGGCACGAGCCTTTTATTGCCATTCAGGTGGGCAATGCAAAAGACCGTGCTAAGGTGCAAGAGTTTCAGATGCAAGTGTTGAAACGCAAAGCTCAAATGATGCCGCTTTTCACAGCGTTTTGTAACGAGAAACACTATACATTTAATTTGCCTTTAGACGAAATTTACGACTATTGTGTGTTGGAATTTTCTTTTTCGTTTTGGCAGTGGGGCTGGAAACCCGTAACAATTCCTGCTAAGAAAGCAAGTAACTTAGATTTGTTCAACTATTTGATGCGTGTGTGCTCGCCCGATTATTTTGCCTTAGAGGAGATGGAACCTACGATAGCATTTTTTGTGCAAGCCGCACACGAGTTAGGCTACTACGGCTACGACATCCGACCGTTTGCAAAATACCTGAAGATTACCACTGCCAAAGGCTATCTCGACAAAATATTTATGCCGAAAGATTATCGTGTGGCTTTTGATAGCACTATCGCGCAACGCTGCGCCAAATTTCTGCGCGACAACGACCCCCAAATGATTTTTATTTATGGCGAATACGACCCCTGGTCGGCAGCGGCAGTGAGTTTCGACCATAAAACCAACCTCTATAAAGCCGTTTGCCCAGGCGGTAATCATGGCAGCAGGATTTCATCCTTGCCTGCGGCTATGAAGCAAGAAGTGATGGGTAGAATTGAGAAATGGCTGGAATAGGACAAGTTGATTGGTTGATTAAGTTGATTAAGTTAAATGGTTGATTGAGTTGAATTGTTGATTGAGTTGAATTGTTGGATTGTTTTATTGTTGGATTGTTTTATTGTTGGATTGTTTTATTGTTGTTTGATTTTGGCAGAGCATAAGCCGAGTGGGAAGTTGCAAAGTTAGCGAAACAAAAACTACGTCAAATCCAATTTCCCCTGATTGCTCTTTTTTATTTCTTTGGGCGCAGCCTTAAAAGTCGTCTTGGTGGAGACAGGCACAAGGATGTTTTCGCCCTTCATGAGGTTTTCCACCGAAATGATTTGTATTTTAGGATAATGATTGCCAAACATGGCTTCGCTATAATAGCCTTCGTCTTTGGCTATTTTGAGCATGGAGTTTTTTATTTGTTTCTCGAAACAGACAAAGATGCCGATGTGTCCATTATTTGATTCAACGGTTTTGATAAAATGGTTGAGATGGTTGGGTGTGGCATTGCCGCTTTTCACTTCTATCATGCCGATGTGTTTATCACCCTGCACATCGAAGGTGAAATAACCATCGTAGCCCATTTGGGTGCGGTTTTCGTTCAAAACGCCGTGCAACATCACCTCTACTATCCATTCTTCAAACTTCAATCTGCCGCCGCTCGTGTTTTCTGCCAGTTCTTTTGCTGAATCTATATCTTTAGGAAAACCAAATATCTCGAATGTTTTGTTTACAGTTTCGCCAAAAGAATTAACCAAACGGTTCACCATTAATTTAACTGCTAAATGCGAAATATCTACTCCTATCCAATCACGTTTTAATTTTTGTGCTACCGCTATTGTAGTACCGCACCCGCAAAAGAAATCAGCAACTAAATCTCCTTCATTACTACTTGCATTTATTATTCTTTCTAATAAAGCTTCAGGCTTTTGAGTGGGATAGCCTAATCTTTCGCTAGCCATTGGATTTATATGAAAAATATCACTCCAAAGATTGTTAAGCGAAACACCTTTAAGGGTTTCAACATATTGTTTATATTCAGGTTTGCCATTTTTTGAATATCTTAGCCTATTCGTACTCTCCAATTCTTTTAACTTATCGGACGAATATGTTTTCATTGCTTGCCATCTATAATGACCTTTTTCATCCTCAAACTTAAATCTTTCAAAATAATCTTTACCATACTCCTTATAAATTTTATTAAAAACAAATTTAGGGCTTTTTACATAATAAAGAATTGTATCCGTATCTGAACTAAATTTATTTGCTATGGCTTTACTACTCCCAGTATTTGTCGTCCTAAGCCATATTATTTCATTCTGAAAACTATTCCATCCAAATATTAAATCACATATCATCTTCAAATAATGACTCATCGTTGGGTCGCAATGCAAATAAAAACTTCCAGTATCTTTCAACAGTCGGTGCATATAAATGATGCGGATGGTCATGGTGGTGAGGTAGGAAACAGAGGCTTTGGAGGTGGATATTTTATCTAAGGCACGCAGAAAATCGTAAATATTTTTGTTCAACTCCAGTATTTCGTTAAGTGTGTCTATATACGATACGTTGCTCCATGTGTCGGCAAAGGCTTCTTTTTGGGCTTTGGTGTCGTTGAGTTCCACTGCCTCAAACAGCACATTATAGTTGCGCTTGGAGTTGAAAGGCGGGTCAATATAAATCAAATCAATGAAGCCTTTGGGGTGTTCTTTGTGGAGGCTTTTAAGGATGTCGAGGTTGTCGCCGAAATAAAGTTTGTTCATGTTATCGTAATCTTCAAATATTTTACAAAGATACTATATTTTAGAATACAGATATAATATTTTCAACGGAATTTTATGAACAGGCAGAAGCCTATAAAGAAATTTCTGACAGAGGCATAGACTGCCGCCGAATGGGCGAGTTGATTGAGTTGGATTGTTTTATTGTTAAATTGTTTTATTGTTGTAGTGCTATAGGCAGAGCCTATATAAATATCTTCGACTTAGTTACCGCATAGGGGGCTTCGGTCCCGATAATTATCGGGATGCTTGCAAATGCGTTGGCTTTACTCTTTCTGTTTGGTTTTTTTCTCTAATACTTTCAAACTCTCCAAATAGTTTTTTTCTACTTCGCTTAATGTTTTTTGTTGATATTTTTTATACGCTGTAGTTGCTTTTTCTATTGCTTTTTCGTGGCTGATTGAACAGGATCCCACTAACAAATTTTCACCGCTCATTGTTAAAATTCTATCCAAATGTTCAGCCCAATCTTTCATTGTCATTGTCTGTTCACGTTCAACTTGACGTTCAGCAAAATCCAAATATCCTGAAACTATTTGTCCAAGTGAACGAAGTTCATTTTCATTTAAATAATTTTTTGCAATAACAACATCTTTCAAATACGGACGATTGCCCGGAAAAGTCATCAAACCCATAAATTCTTTTTCGGCATCGGCACGGTTAAAAATTACTTCAGCGGCAGTTTGTCCGTGTATGGCATAATGAATTTTGTTTTGTACTTTCTTGAAAAATACGATGGAAACTTCAGCTTTTGGATCCTAATCAATACTTGTGGAATAAATATCTAACACCTGACGGTAAAATACTTTTTCTGATGCTCTAATGTCGCGTATGCGTTGCAATAATTCTTTCCAATAGCCACCACCGCCTAAATTTTTTAAACGTTCATCATCCATTGCAAAACCTTTCCGAATATACTCGTTAAGTCGTTTAGTTGCCCATTGTCGAAACTGTGTCCCACGCAAGGATTTCACTCGATATCCTACAGAAATTATAACGTCTAAATTATAGTAATTTGGTGCTTTCTGCTGAAATTCGGAAATTCCGAATTTCTGTAAACATACAGTCTCATCAAGCTCTCCTTCGGTAAAAACATTTTGTATATGCTCGTTTATAGTAGATTTTGCTTTACCAAAAAGCAACGCCATTTGTTCTTGCGTTAGCCATACTGTTTCATCTTCAAAACGAACATCCACCGAAATTTTTTCATCTTCGGTTTTAAATAAAATAAAATCTGAATGGTTTTCTTTCATAATAATTTATATGGTAAGCAACTATTTTTAATATTTTCTTCTTTCTGCGTTGGCTCCCGAAATATCGGGGATTGTTGAATTGTTGAAGGGTTGAATGGTTAATTAGGAGAAGCTATAATTTATTTGCTTAAAGGTATTTTGAATGTTAGCCCGGTTGTAAATGCCATCGCACGCCAGTAACAATAAATCCAGTTCGAATTTTTTTCTATAAAAATAGGGTAGTTCATAGTGCCTGTGAACCCTAATCTATGTTGTTTGTCAATAAAAACATTAAATCCACATCCAATGATATTATAATAGTTGTCATCTCTATAAGAAAATGTTCCCTGCCTTGAATACTCCACTCTTTTATTTGGAGAATACATAAAAACATAATTAAAAAACACATTTAATCGGGTAAGTTCCTTAAAAAGATAAAATCTGTACCCTATCATTGGACCGGGTGATGTTGATTCAGATTCAATTTGATGAAATGTGCCGGCTAAAAACTCATGGTTTTTTAGACGAAAAGATGTTATCCAATAAGGTGACCAATTTACGTCAAATCCGTAAGAAAAGCGGTCGCCATAAGCAATAAAAGAAAATCCGGAGTTAAATCTGAGATCATATTTCTTTTGTGAAAAGCTATGTGCTGAGAATGCCAAAAGTATGACAAACGGAATGATGAAAACAATTTTAGATTTAATCATGATTTTATTTTTGTTTGAACACATTAATTTTAGCAGATGATGATACTTCTGCCGAAGGGGTAAAGGCAATCACAAATCAATTTTCAAATATAACAACTCATCCAAAAAACCATTAATCACTAACCACAATCTTCCCTGTAGTAATTTCTTTATCATCC
>CAIWVT010000110.1 GCA_903916135.1 uncultured bacterium | reverse complement strand
ACTGCCCAAGTTGGAATGGTGACCGCCCAAGTTGGAATGATGACTGCCCAAGCTTGAATGATGACTGCCTAAGCTTAAAAAACGGGGTGATTCATAAGAATAATTGAAGGAAATATCTGTAGAAATGCCTGATACTATGGTTTGTTTCTTTGGAAAAATAAGGTTGGAGGTAGTTTGATTTCGTGCGTTTTGAGTGCACTTATGGCAAAATAAAACTTCAGAAAAACTTGTATGATTAAAAGAAAAAGGAGTTTCGGAAAAGCGCACTTTTCTATCATTCCTATCAGAAATAAGATACTTAAAAGCAAACCAATTAAAATCAAACTTACAATTCATAAGCTGTTAGATTACTACTTTTTCTACACCATTTTTATTTTAAAAAAACTTTGCAAATTTAATACAGAATAATGGAAATGCAAGCTTTTTTTTAATAAATGTGCATGTATAGAAATATTGATGATTGAAATGCACTAAATACAAGGGGTTTCGTGAAGAAAAAATTATAAATAATTATGCAACCTGTCCCGCACATGTAATGTCGGGATGATACAACCTGTCCCGTACACACAGTGTCGGGATGATATAATGATAGAATGATGCGATAGTGCAACCTGTCCCGCACACGTACCTGTCTCGCACATGTACCTGTCTCGCACATGTACCTGTCTCGCACATGTACCTGTCCCGCACATGGACCTGTCTCGCACATGTACCTGTCTCGCACATGTACCTGTCCCGCACATGGACCTGTCCCGCACATGGACCTGTCCCGCACATGGAATGTCGGGAATGTCGGGAATGTCGGGAATGTCGGGAATGTCGGGAATGTCGGGAGTGTCTGGATGACTCGATGATACCATTACTTTATCATTATTGTTCGATTAAATAATAAATTGTCTCTACAGGACGTAAAAAAACCTTGAATTGAACTTTTCTATAAATATAAAATCCCTACGGGATTATGGTTTTCATCCTTCGAGATAGTCCTGTAGGGACAAAATGTTTATAGAAAAATAAACCCACCCAGCATTAAGTCCCGACGCATTGATTAGTTTTCATAAGGATAAAGAAAAACATTTGATTGTTTTAGCCTAAGCATAATCAAAAATAACTACCTTTGCCATAAAATACTTATCGCGAAACCAAGTCGTCAAAACCTTCACAAATTCCATACTATGAAAAAACTGCTATCCGTTATTTTATTTTTGTTGGCATCACAGATATATGGCTTTGCTCAAACCAATATCACGATGAGCAATCCCGCAGCACTGAACATACTATTGGGCATTTATAACCCTGCTAATTTTACGCCTGCTAACATCCTTAATCATCCCGATTCTATTCTTAACGGAATCGTGAATCGTGTTTCGAAAGATAGTTTGTGGAGCTATTTGGTTAAGATTGATAGTTATCATAACCGCAACACAGGTTCGGATACTGTTTCGCAAACGCATGGCATTGGCGCTGTGAGGCGATGGATTTATGGCAAATATAATGAATTTAGCACACAATGCGAGAACCGCTTGGTAACGTCCTATTTAGATTTTGATGTGAGCGTTTGCGGACAAACCCACCACCGCAATGTGTTGGCGCTGTTGCCCGGACTCGACACCACGAATAAAGAGATATTGGTGGTGGAGGGGCATTACGATACGCGTTGTCAGGGGGTATGCGACACGGCATGTTATTCGCCGGGCATGGAAGACAATGGTTCGGGCACCGTCTTGGTGATGGAACTTGCCAGGATTATGAGTCGCTATAGTTTCAATCATACGATATTGTTTGCGTCCGTTACGGGAGAAGACCAAGGTTTGTATGGCGCTACGGCTTTGTCGAGCTATTTATATAGCAAGAATATTAAAATACGTTCGGTGTTTAATAATGATGTGATAGGCGGGGTTATTTGCGGACAAACGTCTTCTGCTCCTTCCTGCCCGGGTTTGGATGCGATAGATAGCACCCATGTGCGCATCTTTTCCTATTCGCAAAGCAACGACACCGCTTGGAAATCGCCGCATAAACAATTGGCACGTTATATACAGCTTCATCAGGTAGAACGCATCAATCCTTTGCTTACTACGCCCATGACTGTGGATATAATCATGTATGAAGACCGCGTGGGGCGCAGTGGCGACCATATTCCTTTTCGTCAAAAAGGCTATACTGCCATCAGATTTACGTCGAAGAACGAACATGGAAATGGCAGCGGCACCCCTCCCGATAGACAACATACGAGCGACGATATCTTAGGGATGGATGTGTCGTCGCCCGCCGATGGAATCATTGATAGCTTCTTTGTGAATCCAAATTATTTGAGAAGAAACATCATCATGAATGGCGTCAATTTGGGATGCTTAGCCATTGCTCCCCCCGCTCCTACTCCCCTATTTAGTTTCTCAGGCGACACGGTGCACATCGAAATGAAAAATGCCGACAGTGTTTACAGACACTACAGAGTTGGCATTCGGAGTCAGCATACTGGAAGCTTGAATTTTGATACCGTACTTACTTTTACAAATACTACGAAGTTCTTTGTAAGTGGTCTTAGTATGACCAATACTACCTTCTTGAGTGTTGCCAATGTACAAAACACTGTGGAGAGTTTGTTTAGTGAAGAATACACCTTTCAACCCCTTGGCATTGTTAGCAACGCCATAATGAATTGGGGTATCGTGATGCATCAGAATACCCCGAATCCTTTTGCAGGACAAACAGAAATTGTGATTGAAGCTGCGGATAATACGCTTATGAAAGACGTTGCTCTCTGCATCACCGATATTATGGGCAGAAAGATAAAACATATCCCGATTGAAATCCAATCAGGAATAAATCGTTTCATCGTCACAGATGAAGGATTATCAAACGGTATTTATGTGTATTCGCTACAAGCAGCAGGGAAAAGGATAAGTGTTGGAAAGATGACGGTGTGTAGATAAAGGTGTTTTAGCAAAAACAAAAAAACCACTGAAAAGGTATTGTTTTCAGTGGTTTCATAAAATTTGAAGTATTAATCAAGGCGGAGAAAGGGGGATTCGAACCCCCGGAGGTGTTACCCTCAACGGTTTTCAAGACCGCCGCAATCGACCGCTCTGCCATCTCTCCGCTGCAAAAGTACTACTTTTTTTTAATCTGCAATTTTTTTTTTACAAATCTTACCGTTAACTTGCTAAATGCTGCCGTAAACTGATTCATCATAAATTATTTACGGAAAATAAAAAAAAGACACTATCTTTGTATATTCATAAAAAAATGTAATCATGAAAAAATATGTATTCATTATCAGCCTTATGCTTCTTTCTATCATTAGCTTTAGCTCGTATGCAAAGCGGATGCAAGCATTTATGTCGTATTCTACGTTTTACTCGCCTTCGGATGGTCCATACATCGAAACCTATCTGATTGTGGTGGGCAAGAGCGTTCACTTCTTGAAAAACATTAGTGATAAGTTTCAGTCAACCATCGAAGTTACTCTTATCTTCCGTCAGGATTCAGTGATTAAAGATTTCAAGAAATACAATTTGTTGAGTCCCGAAGTGGAAGACACCAATGCGGTGAACTTTAATTTTATTGACCAACAGCGTTTCATTTTACCGAATGGCACCTATGATGTTGAAATCATTATTGCCGACAAAAACTCCACCTCCATTCCGTTCAAAGGCAATGAAACCATTGACATTTCATATCCTGCCGCAAAAATTGGCATCTCAGGCATCGAAGTGGTGGAATCGTTTAAGAAAACCGAAATGGTAAACATTCTATCCAAAAGCGGTTATGATTTGGTGCCTTACATCTTGTATTATTATCCCGACAAGGTGAACAAGATGACCTATTATGCGGAAGTCTATAATGCCGACAAGGCGTTTGGTGTTGACGAAAAGTATTTGTTGAGTTCTCATATTGAAATATTTGAAAACGGAAAGTTGGTTGAGCCGTTTGTGAAAGTGAAGAAAGAGACTGCCAAGCCCGTGAATGTTGTTTTCAATGAGTTTGATTTGTCGGCATTGCCTACGGGTAATTATAATTTGGTGATTGAGGTGCGCGATAAGACGAATAAACAAGTTTCGGTTCAGAAGTTTTATTTCGAGCGCGACAATGCCAAAGTTCAGGCTCCGATGACTACCATCGAAAATGTGGTTACCGAACATTCTTTTGTGGAGATGTACACCAACAAAGATACTTTGGCAGAATACATCCGTTGCCTCTACCCTATTTCGAGCGAGAATGAACGCATCTTTGCCAAGAATCAAGTCAACAGAAATGAATTGAGTTCCATGCAGAAATATTTCTTATCGTTTTGGCAAACGCGCAATGCTGAGAACCCCGGTGGAGCTTGGGCAACGTATTTGATAGAAGTGAAAAAGGTGAACGGCGCATACAGCACGAGTATCAAGAAAGGATATGAAACCGACCGCGGACGTGTGTATTTGGAATATGGCGAACCCAACACAATTTCGAAAGAATATTTCGAGCCAAGCGCCTTTCCTTATGAAATTTGGCATTACTACACCTGCAAAACCCAAAAGAACAAGAAATTTGTGTTCTGCGATATGGATTTAGCCTCCAACGATTTCACATTGATACATTCGGATGCCATAGGCGAAGTAAACGATTACAAATGGCAGCAAAAAATCTATGGACGAAACAATGTTACCAATGATATAGACAATGATGGTGTTAGAGATCATTTTGGCAGAAAGAGCAACGAGATATTCAATAATCCCAAGTAAATAGTGATTTTATAATCTTATAAAAGAAAAATAATTTGGTAGTTTTCATCAAAAACATTCTTCCTTTCCAAAAAATAGTATAAATTTGCCAACTTGAAAGTCGCAATCGTTATATTAAATTGGAATGGTAAAGAATTCCTGAAGCAGTTTTTGCCTGTGGTTATACGTCACAGCAAAGATATTGCTGATATTGTTGTTGCCGATAATGCATCCGCTGATGACTCGGTTGAGTTTCTACAAACGTATTTCCCAGAGGTTCGCATCATTCAAAATGAGAGCAATGGCGGCTTCGCTAAAGGATATAATGATGCGCTGAAACAGGTGGATGCCGAATATTATGTGTTGTTGAATTCGGATATCGAAGTAACGGAGCATTGGATAGAGCCTGTGATTCGTTTGATGGATAGCGATGCGACGATTGCAGCCTGTCAGCCGAAGATACGTTCGTTTTACGAAAAAGAGAAGTTTGAATATGCAGGCGCAGCAGGAGGCTATATTGACAAATATGGTTATCCGTTTTGCAGAGGGCGTTTGTTTATGTCTTTAGAAGAAGATCATGGGCAATATGATGATGTGGCAGAAATCTTTTGGGCTACGGGTGCTTGCATGTTTGTTCGGGCTGAGTTGTATCATCAATTTGGAGGTTTGGACGAGGATTTCTTTGCGCACATGGAAGAAATTGATTACTGTTGGCGACTGAAGAACTCGGGCTATAAGATTATGTATTGCCCCAATGCGGTGGTGTATCATATTGGGGGAGGCACTTTGCCGAAGAGTTCGGCGCGGAAGACCTATTTGAATTTCAGGAACAACTTCACGCTGCTGTATAAGAATCTTCCAAAAGAAAGAGTGGTTCCCGTGTTTGCTGCGCGTTTGTTGTTGGATGGTGTTGCGGCGGTGAAGTTTCTTTTTGAAGGAGGTTTCAGCGATTTTGTGGCAGTTACGCGTGCACATTTTTCCTTTTACCGACATCATCATGCCATCAAAAGAAAGCGGAAACTATTGCAACAGCATGATGTCAGTCATGTGTATCAAGGCAATATCGTTACGGATTATTATCTACGAAAAAAGAAAAAGTTTACAGATTTAAAAAACAAAATAAATTAGAATTTCATGAAGAAGCTGTCGGTTTTAATTCCTGCTTATAATGAGGAAAAAACAATTTGCAATGTACTTGATAAAGTTTTAAGCGTGAATCTGCTTGGAGGGATAGAGAAGGAACTCATCGTGGTGAACGATTGCTCGAAAGACTCCACTGAACAACAAATACTGTCTTACCTGAAGGCGCATCCCGAAGCGAACATACAGTATGTGAAACAAGAAGTGAACCAAGGCAAAGGCGCCGCCATTCACAAAGGCATAGAGAAAGCTACGGGCGATTATATCATCATACAAGATGCGGATTTGGAATGTGACCCGACGGAGTTCAACATTTTGTTGAAACCTATGGTGGAAGGTTTTGCCGATGTGGTGTTTGGTTCGCGCTTTGCGGGCGGAAGCGTGCATCGCGTGTTGAAGAAACGCAACCTGAGAGCCAATAAGGTGCTGACATGGTGCACCAATCTGTTTATCAATCTCACCCTGACCGATATGGAAACCTGCTACAAACTGTTTAAAGCAGATATTATCAAAAACATACACTTGACGGAGAAACGTTTTGGTTTTGAGCCGGAAGTAACCATAAAAGTGGCGCGTGTGCCGAAGATAAAAATCTATGAAGTGAGCATCTCCTACTTTGCACGCGGGGTGGACGAAGGCAAGAAGATAGGTTGGAAAGATGGGGTACGGGCTTTGGTTTGTATAGTGAAGTATGGGTTGTTTCGGGCGAAGTGAGGATTTTTGATTTGAGATTTGAGATTTTTGATTTTAGGTTTGTGATTTTATTAAATCAACGCAAAAAGAACCTTATTTCCTGTTTTTTTTCACCTTAGTAGAATAGCTAAATACAAAAAAACCAACCTTATTACCTAATTTTATTCTCAATGTTTTTCAATACAATTCATAAGCTAATAAGGTTGTTGTGGGCTTATGTCATCCATTTCTACTAAGTCCTCACGATTTTCGAACCGAACCTCAAAATAGATAACAAATTGACGTTTTGCAAACCGT
>CAIWVT010000109.1 GCA_903916135.1 uncultured bacterium | reverse complement strand
TTTTTTTTTATTTTTATTTAAACCCTAATTGAGACGTATATTCTCCATTGATAAGCTTGGTAACAGAATATGGTGACAATTTAAATGAGTATTTTTTTGTGAATCGGCAGGAAAAAATTCCAATGGCACTTGCATTTGCATTAGGCGGATTTGTTGCAATATTAGTATAGGAGGGACGTTCCTGAATTATTGAGCCAGAGGTAGAATTCAAATCAATATAAATGCTCAAATCGTCACCACCCGCTGAAATAATAAAGTCAACATTGCCAATAATTCTATCAACAGCCGTGTTCACCGGAATTTTTGCTTGAATTGTTCTATAAAAACTTTCTCCATTATAACTTGCTATAAGTTCTTCATTTCCATCAGTGGATGATGCTTTTACGGAATTCAAATTCCAATCTACGTATTTATCGCCTGTGGTATCGAGTGTGGCTTTATCCACCTCTCTGTAATGAAAGCGAAATAAAGGCTCGAATATTTTGGAGTTTTTACTGGATATCCATTTTGCTTCCCCTGTCGCATTATAAGTTCCGTTGGAGGACACAAACCCAATTTGAGGGCTGCCAGGCATAGGGTCTTTTATTGTAAAATCATATACCATGGCAGTAGTTGCAGTAGTTACTATTTCTGTATTTTTGTTTTTAATATTTATTTTATACGTGTTTTTTGCATTCAGCGGAGGAATAGATTTAAACATATAAACTTCCTGATTGGGCGAATAAAATATACCACTGTCTTTATTTGAAATATATGTTTTTTGCAGCGGAAAAGTTCTGTTAAGATTTCCAATTTCGGTTACAGTAACCGTTATTTCATCACCCCATGAACTTAATGCAGGGTCTTGTGCCATATCATAAGCACTGCTTTCACCTAAAAAGGCTTTCGTTATTTTGATATATTGAACAGAATCGGCTTGATTTAGCAAACCATACACCACAGTGATATCTTTTTCAGGAGCATTGATATCAAATTTTGTAGTACAGCCCACACTTGCCAAAAGCGCAATTAAAATGGAAGAAAAAAGAAACGATTTCATGATATTATTTTAGATGCTACAAAAGTACGAAATATATTTTATATCCATACAAAAATTCATTCAATTAAAAATTCTTCAAAAAAAAACTTAAAATGTCGTGATTTATTGTTTGATTTGATACCTTTGCGCAAAAAATTATAATACTATGATTTCAGAACCTGGAAAAATATCAAAAATTACTACCAATGTATTACATGAAATGAAATACCGTGGTAGGAAAATAGCTATGTTGACCGCTTATGATTACTCGTTTGCAAAGATTTTGGATGCTGCCGAAATTGATGTGATTTTGGTGGGCGATTCTGCCTCGAATGTGATGGCAGGGCATACTTCGACACTTCCAATTACACTCAATCAGATGATTTATCATGCCACTTCTGTCATGCGTGGTGTTAGTCGCGCTTTGGTGGTGGTTGATATGCCTTTTGGCACGTATCAAGGCAATTCAAAAAATGCTTTGTTTTCTGCAATCCGTATTATGAAAGAGTCGGGGGCGGACGCGGTTAAGATGGAAGGCGGGCGCGAGATTCTCGAATCGGTTGACCGTATTTTGTCTGCTGGAATTCCTGTGATGGGACATTTAGGGCTTACACCACAATCTATTCATAAATTTGGAACTTATGTGGTACGAGCAACTGAAGAAAAAGAAGCCTTAAAATTGGTTGAAGATGCGCGTTTATTAGATGAAGCAGGCTGTTTTGGCATTGTGCTCGAAAAAATTCCTGCCAAATTAGCTACAGAAGTTACCAAGGAAGTTAAAGCAATCACGATTGGCATTGGAGCCGGCGGTGGAACGGACGGACAGGTATTGGTGTTGCACGATATGTTGGGGATTAATACCGACTTTTCGCCTCGCTTTTTGCGTCGTTATCACAATCTTCATGAAGAAGTGAGCAAAGCCGTAATTTCATACATACATGATGTGAAGGCAAATGATTTTCCGAATGAAAAAGAGTCATACTAAAGATGGGCTTCGATATTCCAAAGCAAATATTGTTTGAGGACAATCATCTAATTGTCATAAATAAATTATCCGGACAATTGGTTCAACCCGACAATACAGGCGACGACTCTTTGGAAGAACAGGTGAAACTCTACATCAAATTTGCTAACAACAAGCCCGGAGATGCGTTTTTAGGCGTTGCTCATCGTATAGATAGACCTGTGAGCGGAGCAGTTGTGTTTGCCAAAACAAGTAAGGCATTGGTGCGGCTGAATGAAATGTTGAAACAACACGAACTCAAGAAAACCTATTGGGCTATCGTGAAAAACAAACCACCTCTACAGGAAGCTTTGCTTTCGCAATATATAGTGCGGAATACTAAACAAAATAAAAGTCAAGTGTACAACATGCCGATCAAGGATGCTTTGTTGGCAAAGCTCAACTATAAACTAATTGGCAGCAGCGACCGCTATTATTTACTGGAAATTGATTTGATGACCGGACGTCACCACCAAATTCGCGCCCAAATGGCTGCCATCAACTGCCCGATTCAGGGGGATATTAAATATGGTTCGCAACGTACCAACTCGGATGGTTCCATCTGTTTGCATGCTCGAATGCTTGAATTTACGCATCCTGTAAGCAAACAAGAGATGCATATTGTGGCTCCCGTACCACAGAATAATTTGTGGAAGATGTTTGATATTAGTTAATTGGTTAATTAGTTGATTGGTCAATATAGTTGATTGGTTAATTAGTTGATTGGTTAATCCCGACACTCCCAAATGGTTCGTGTACGGGACAGGTTAAGTTAATTTGTTAATTAGTTGATTGGTTAATTAGTTGAGTGGTTTATTAAGTGAACTGGTCAAACCCTTCTCTGTGAACCCTCTGTGCCTTACCTCTGTCCTGTCCCGTACCGATAGGTCGGGAGTCCACTGTGGTAAAAATAAAAAAGCTATCCTCCTCTGTGTTCTTATATATAAAAAACTATGTGCCTCTGTGCCTATGTGGT
>CAIWVT010000108.1 GCA_903916135.1 uncultured bacterium | reverse complement strand
TACAGACGCAGCGCCCTGCGTCTCTACCATATCCGCCATCCGTACAGACGCAGTGCGCTGCGTCTCAACCACATCCGCCATCCGTACAGACGCAGTGCGCTGCGGCTCCTACCATTATACAATTTGGCATCTGTTGTGCGAAGTTTGCAACTTCGCACCCAAAACCTGAATACTCAAAACGATAAAAAAACCTTCTTCCATCCTCCCCAACCTTAATAGAACACCCAAAAACCAACACCCCCAATCTTCTAAACCTTCTCTTTTTCATTTCCTCTAAACCCCGCTAAGCTCCGTACCTTACCCAACATAACAATAAAAAAACACACCCCCCATTCAAAAACTCCACACCATTAATATTTGTAAAAGAAAACTTTTTTCTCTCCGTATTAATAAATTGTTTAATTTTACACTCGAAATGAGAACCATATTTTTTATAGCAATCTCCTGTTGTTTTTTGCTACCTGCAAAAGCACAACTCACCACCCCCGAAGTCATTTCTTCTGGGGGCGACAGTTATGTTCAACCCAATGGGATGATGGATATAACTATTGGTGAAAGCATTATTGAAACCTTTTCTCAAAACAACATTTTTCTCACGCAGGGATTTCAGCAATGCGATTTAATCGTTGCTGCTATCGAAGAAAACAGTAACGATGTGCTGATGGGTATTCAGGTATTTCCAAATCCTACCATAAACGAGATAAACATAACCACCGCCATCGCCGCTCCTATCTATATACATCTATATAATAGCAACGGCGAACTGATTTTATCCAACAACTTCACCGAATCCACCACCATTGATTTCTCCCTTTTTGCTGCCGGTTCCTACATATTGAAACTTGAAACAGGAAACACAAACAAGACTTATAAAATTCAAAAAGTAAAATAAACTTCAAGCGTATGAAAAAAACAATTTTACTCCTCTCCTTAATCCTATTTTCTTTCGCTGCGATTGCCCAAGCGCCCCAAGGCTTCAAATACCAAACCGTGGTGCGCAATCCAAGCGGAGCAATTTATGCCAACAAAGTGGTTTCTTTGCGCATCAGCATACTCCAAGGCACTCCTTCCGGCACATCCGTTTACTCCGAAACCCACAACACCACCACCAACGATTTTGGCATTGTAAACATAAATATAGGTATGGGCACCCTTCTCTCAGGCAATTTCGCCTCCATCAATTGGGGTGCAGACGACTATTTCGTGAAAACCGAAATTGATATGAATGGCGGCACAACCTTCCAATTTATGGGCACATCCCAACTGCTTTCCGTGCCCTATGCTTTGTATGCTGCCAAAAGCGCCAATGCAGCCGATGATTATGACAAAGACAGCACCAACGAACTGCAAACCGTCACAAAAGTTGGCAACACTGTTACATTATCAAAAGGCGGAGGTTCATTTACCGACACCGATACAGACAACCAAACTCTCAGTCTTAATGGCACGCAACTCCATATCAGCAATGGTAACTCTATTACTATTGGCGGAACTGTTGACCTCGATTGGGACCCAACTAACGAATTACAAAGCTTGTCGCTTGCAGGCGATTCCTTGAAAATTTCTATGGGTACAGGAGTTTTGTTTCCACATGATTACGATACCGACTCTACCAACGAATTACAAACCATAACAAAAGTTGGAAATACTATTACTCTTTCAAATGGTGGTGGCAATGTGATTGACGACGACAATCAAAACCTTAGCAGCAGTGGCACTGGGACTGATAGAACTATAAATATTACAGGTGGCACAAGCACAACCATTAATATTGCAGATAATGATAATGACCCAACAAATGAGTTGCAAACACTTTCATATTCTAATGATACTTTACGATTGACACAGGGGAACTATGTTATCTTACCGTTTAGTCAAATTATACCTTCCGGCACATGTATTAATAGTACAAGTATTACCCCACCCTCAGGTTATTCATATAGTGGTAATAGTTTTGAAACAACGGACTTTTGGACTTTAGAAAATAATCCACCTATTATAAGAGAAGGTGCTAAAATTGCAGAACTAAACGGAAAAATTTATGCGATAGGGGGCAACTATAATAGTACCGATTTTAATAATACCGACGAATATGATCCCGTAAATAGGAGTTGGACGTCTAAAGCTACCATGCCAACCCCAAGACGACTAAATTATTTGATTTCCTGTAATAGCAAATTGTATGCAATAGGAGGTTACGCTCGCAAAGTTGAAGAATATAACCCACAATCAAATGGTTGGTTAACGAAATCAGATTATCCAAGCAATATAATAGATTTAGGGAATCCTGCTGTGTGTAACAATAAAATTTATTTTATTGGTGGTGATGAAACCGCAGGTGTCTATGAACAAAAAGTTTTGGAATTTGACCCCATTGCGAATACATGGACTTCAAAAACCGACATGCCAACTGCAAGAGCTGCTTTCCAAATGCAAGTTTATAATAATCAAATTTATGTATTTGGGGGCAGTTCCTTAAATACATTAGTTGTGTTTGATCCTTTAGCGAATTTGTGGACAAACAAACAACCCATGAATTATGCAAGGACATCATTTACTTCGTGTCTTGCAAACAATAAGATTTATGCTTTTGGAGGTAGTAATAAGAAATGCGAGTATTATGATATTTCTGCTAATACTTGGAATATTATTACAGATATGCCTGCGTCGTTGACTCAATTAAATGCTGCATTTCATGTAGGAGATAATATTTATATTTTTGGCATTGTTAGTTCTGCCGTAACAAACTATAAATTTGATCTAAATGCAAATAATTGGCTTATTAAAGTGCCAAATCCAAATACTTTTGATAATGGCGATATGGTCTTTTGTAATAATTTAATTTATAGTTACTATGGACCAACCTATAGTGCTATTAAATTTAGTTTTTATAAAAACGGAACTACTTATTATATTCATTGCAAAAATTAGAAAAAATGGAAAATATCATTATAAAAATTCTCGATAGTTTTAAGCATTTGTGTAGAGACATAATGATATACTTGTTGCCAGGCTTTATTCCGTTGTCTTATCTAATTATTTATTTTAGAGTATATTATGACTTTTCTGTTTTTACATTGATTCCAAGTAATTTTATTTTAATTATTGCATTTTCAATATTTTCTTACATTTTTGGCAATATTCTAATGTCCTTTTCATATATTGGAATATGGGTTGGGAACATATTTAGTAAAAAAGAGAATAGGTCAAAAAATACAAATTTTG
>CAIWVT010000107.1 GCA_903916135.1 uncultured bacterium | reverse complement strand
TTCCAACCCTTTATTTTTCCTTCTTTTAATGATATTACATCAACTGAGATTCCTTCTTTTTTCAAAGTTTCTATTGGTTCCTCAAATTCAGATTGTTCAAAACCATCGGTAGCCAGGATAGCTACTTTTCTCTTATTTAATTGTTTTTCCATAATGGTAGAAAAATATATTTATGATTGTTTTGTAAGTTGACGGCGATTCAGCTTAATCCAGCGCAAATTTGATCAGCTCTTCATTAAACTTCTTCGTTTCCTCCAGAAACATACTATGTCCACTATGCTCAAAAGCTATAATATGAGCGTTAGCAATTCCGGCTTTCATCTGTTCGGCTAAATCAAAAGAACAAATTTTGTCTTTTTTACCATGCATAATTACTGTTGGAATTGTTATTTTGGCTAAGTCTTTTCTAAGGTCAGTATCACGTAAAGCTATTAGGCATTGAGCTGTTGCATAAGAAGAAGCACTTAAGCAAATTCCGTTTAACCAATTACCAATACCTTCATTTAATGAAGTTTCGGTGGCTGATAATATCTTGGCGAAGTTGGATATTAGTTTTGGTCTATCCTTATAGTTCAATGCAATTAAGTCATCCACTGCACTTTTGGGTAGATTAAAAGGGAAATCCTCCCTTTGAGTCCAAATTGGGGCTGCTGCTCCAAACAATGCCAACTTAGCAATATGAACTCCATTATCGCCGGCAGCAAATCGAATAGCAATACTGCCACCCATTGAGAAACCACCTAAAACAGCATCTTTAATATCAAGTTTAGTAAGCACTTTTCTGATATCAGCAACATGAATATCATAATTGTATTCACTATACGGTTTATCCGATTTGCCAAAACCTCTTAACGTAATACCAATAACACGGAAATTGTTTTTAATAAGATCGTTGTATTGATATTCGTACATTTCGTCACTCAGGGGCCAGCCATGTAGTAATACGATAGGTCTGCCTTCACCTGCATCAGTGATATGCAGACGAACATTGGGTTCCACTTCAATGTATTCTGCTTTTTCCATTTTTTCTTTGCTAATTAATTTTTCCATTGTTATAAATATTTAATTATGAGTCCACTCCGAAAAGTCACAATTATGCCACAAAGGCACTAAGACTCTAAGAAACACGAAGTTTTAAAAAGCTTCTTATCTATATTATCAGTGCTTTGTGATTCTTTGTGTCTTTGTGTCTTCGTGGTATTTATTTTCTTTGTGTTTTTTGGAGTATGCTCAATTATATGTTTAAAATTCTTCTTTAATAATCAGGTTTTTATCAACATGTAAATTGGATAAAAACTTTTCAATAGCTTCCATCATGGGTGGTGGTCCGCAGACATAAACATTTTTAGTGAGGTCGGTAATATATGTTTTAAGGAAATCTTCAGTAATTTGCCCGTAAGCATATTTTTCAACTTTTTCATCTGATAATATGTTGACAAAATTAGCCCCTAAGAGTTTCTTAAATTCCGGTTCGTTTATTATATCGGCTCTTGTTTTATTGGCAAATAGAAGCTTGTTGTTGCCTATTATATTTTTTGATTGAAGATATCTGAATATTGAAATGTATGGAGTTACTCCTGCACCTCCTGCAATAAATAAGCCCTCGGCTTTATAACTTATTGCTCCAAAAACATCATGTAGAATCAAGCCATCATTCTTTTTTAATTGCAAAAGCTCATTCGTAACACTCTTATGTGAAGGATATGTTTTGATAGTAAACTCAAGATAATCATCTTTAGGGAGGCTGGTAAAAGTAAATGGTTTTATTTCATCAGCCCAACCGTCTTTGTTTATAGAAACTTCGGTGGCTTGCCCTGGTTTAAAGTTATACTGTTGAGGCTTTTCAGTTACAATTTGCAGTACATCATGGGTAACATGTTTAATTGAAATTATTTTTACAATATGTTGTTTCATAATATAGTTTTTACGGATAAAAATTGTTTTAATTTAAGTTTAGTAATTTTCTTCTTTTAGTTGCATGTATGATTTAGGATGTAAACAAGCAGGACAAATTTCCAGAGCTTTTATAGACTCATAGATATACCCACAATTTAAGCATTTCCACCACACTTTGCCATCCTTAATAAATACTTTATCTTCTGATAAATTTTGTAAAAGCTTCAAATACCTACGTTCGTGTTCAGTTTCAACTTTGGTAATCATCAGAAAAGCCGTAGCCACTTCAGAGAATCCTTCTTTTTTTGCAATTTCAGCAAAATGAGGATATAAATTAGTCCATTCTTCGTGTTCTCCTTCAGCAGCAGCTTTTAAATTTTCCATAGTTGTTCCTATGATTCCCGCCGGATACATCGCTGTAATCTCTATTATTCCTCCTTCTAAGAATTTAAAATAACGTTTTGCATGTTCCTTTTCATTGTTTGAAGTTTCCATAAAAATGGCTGCTATTTGTTCGTAGCCTTCTTTTTTGGCTATCCCCGCAAAGAACTCATACCGATTTCGTGCTTGCGATTCGCCTGCAAAAGCTTTTAATAAATTTTGTTCCGTTGTGGTTCCTTTTAATGTTTTTGTCATGATATGTATGTATTTAGGTTTAAAATTTAAGATTGATTATTG
>CAIWVT010000106.1 GCA_903916135.1 uncultured bacterium | reverse complement strand
TAAATAATAATATAAAAACAAATCGTATGGAAAACAAGAACGAACAACAATTAAATATCGAGCTTACCGACGAAATTGCCGAAGGTATTTATTCTAATTTGGCTATCATCACCCATTCACATTCCGAATTTATTTTGGATTTTGTGAAAATCATGCCCGGTGTGCCCAAAGCAAAGGTGAAATCGCGCATCATATTGACTCCGCAACACGCTAAACGTTTGCTGAATGCTTTGCGCGATAATATAAATAAATTTGAAGAAAATTTTGGACTGGTTGATGACAACAATCCTTTAGATTTGTCGCCATTCAACTTTGGAGGACCCACGGCACAGGCATAGCCTTTTGTGGAGGATTTTATACTTTAGACCCGCCTGACTGCATCTTTCGGGCAGGCTAATAGGTTTTGTATGCCTTGTGAATTTGCCTTATGTTCATTGTGGTGAAGAAAGGGAAAACCACGAAGGCACGGAGAACACAGAGAAACACTAAGACACGGCGATTACCTAAGACCAAAGCGGTAGCTCCCCGTGCGGTTTATATACGAGAATATGGCAAAACTGTCGCAAAAGGCATTGTTCCGGTGCCTGATGCTATTGAGAAATGGCTTGTCAGCACAGAAAATGATATTCGTGCTGAAGGTTTGGATAGTAAGGCTTGATACGCTTTTCGTGAAGCAAGCATACTGCCTATTCCCCGGAAATCTAATAGCGGAACGCCTACCACCAATGTGGAGGAAAAGGCAACTTCACCTGTAATCACGAAAGCGCATCGCCGCACTTTTCGTACTAAAAGCGAATCTAATTACAAATTTGGTGATTGGATTTGGGTGATTGTTCAATAGAAACAAGGATGTTTCATTTGAATCATAATAAATAATCAAATAGTTACGACATAATTATTCGCCCAAAGCACGAATAGAAATATCTCGACCACGTATTGCATTACCGTGATTGCGGCTTGCGTTACCTTTGTTATTATTTGTTTTACCCTTATAATGATTTGACTTTACATGATAAGGATATGCGCTACCTTGATTACGATTTGCGTTGCCTTTATAATGTTATGCGTTGTCTTTATAATGTTATGCGTTGCCTTTATAATGTTACGCGTTGCCTTTGTAATGTTATGCGTTGCTTTTATAATGTTATGCGTTATCTTTATAATGATATGCGTTGCCCATGTAATGATTTGTCTTTACATGATAGGGATTCGGATTATGATTACATGGACTTTCATAAGCTTTATCTCTGATAAGTTATTTGATATGGTGAAACGCAATAGCATGTTATGGAGAAGTACTTGCCATTTAGATGAAGCTTCCATGCATCTTTGCTCCTACCTTTCTATGCTATGCCTGTCGGAGTGCGATTCCAAGTCGCGCCACTTCTTACCAATTAATCATCAGATGATTCCAAAGTATCCGATGACCTATATTATAAAAGGGCTTTACCCCTGAATTTGTAACTCCGCCTTTCAAGGCGGAGCTTGAAGGCAAACGCACACTTAGGGCTTTAGCCCTGAAAAAAAACACAGCCTATCAAGGCTAAAGCCATTTCCTGCATATCCCAACATAGCTCTGCCTTAAAAGGCGGAGTTAATGCGGCTCCAAGTCGGACCATTACTTACCAATTAATCATCAGATGGCTCCAAGGCATCCGATGACTTACATAACAAAAGGGCTTTACCTCTGAATTTGTAACTCCGCCTTTCAAGGCGGAGCTTGACGACAAACCCACACAAAAGGGCTTTAGCCCTGAAAGCAGCCTATCAAGACTAAAGCCATTTCCTGCATATCCCAACATAGCTCCGCCATAAAAGGCAGAGTTGACCAAAATCCCGATTTATCAAGGCTTTTATCCTGACCTTGATGTTTCATGAAAACATTTTCTATCAAAATAATCATTTATTCATATATTTGCATATTAATTAATCATTCAAATGCGGCAAAACTAACAGAGATGGGCAAAGGGAAATCAATTTCGGCATGGGCACTATTGACTTTTTTTGCCACGACTATAAGCTCCTTCGGCAGAGGGTTCAAGCATATTACACAACCTAACAATTCAAAACAAAGAAAATGGCACTAAAAAAACTTCTTTTTATTCTTGGAGTACTTATATCTTTTAATTGTAACGCCCAATGGCAAGCAACCAATGGACCTGCCGGCGGTTTCATCCGGAACTTTATTTTTGACAGCACCTATATTTATGCAGCTACCGGTGGTGGCGTACTTGCAAGCAATACGAATGGAAGCAACTGGTCATTTCAGAATACGGGCTTGAAAAGCTGTGATACGAAATCGTTTGCAAGAATCGGCAGTTATGTTTTCGTTTCGACCGATGAAAATGTGTTTCGTTCTGCTGATCACGGACAAAACTGGGAGTCAGCAGGCACAGACTTAGATGGCAAATATGTGAAAACTATCGTAGCGTGCAACAATGTTCTGTTTGCAGGAACGTATCTGCACGGAATCTATCGTTCACAAGACACAGGAGCAACATGGACTGCAGTGAATAATGGCATTTCGGCAAAATACATGTATTGGTTGACTACGGATGGCGTCAATATATACGCAGCCACGTATGGTAATGGCATCTACAGAACAAGCGATTTGGGTAACACCTGGACAGCAATAAATAACGGCATAACAGATCAATATATAATGACAATGACATCTTTTGCAGGCAAATTATACGCAAGCACGATAGGTTCTGTACTATTTGTTTCATCAAACAGTGGTGATTCATGGACGGTATTGGGGACGGGAATTCCCTCTGTAAAAGGTTTTGTTGGTCTGCACGGCAATCTTTATGCAGGCACATTTGGAAACGGCGTATATAAATCAACCGATTCCGCACAAACATGGGTAGCCACTAATAGCGGATTGGCTGAAACAGATATTTGGGCTGTGGGTGCCAGCGATTCGGTTTTATTTGTCGGGGTGAGCAGCGGACATATCTACAGAAGTAGCAATAACGGCTCATCCTGGTCGCTTTGCAATAGCAGCAATACGTTTAAAGCAGGCGTAGGCTCACTTGCTTCAAGCGGAACAACGCTAATTGCCGGCTCTCATGGCTCTAAACTCTTTACCTCAACGAACAATGGCTCCACATGGACAGCCACATCTACCATCGGGACGGTAGAAATTCGTTCTGTCATTTCAAATGGGTCATTGGTTCTTGCTGGCACCGATATGTTGGGCATATTTGTTTCTACGAATAATGGAACTGCTTTTTCTGCATCAAACAATGGGTTAACGAGCAATTGGATACAAGCTTTCACATTTTGTGGAACAAAAATATTTGCAGGGAGCGGCGAATCGGGCATTTTCTCTTCAACAAACAATGGCACAAACTGGGCTACAGCCAATTCGGGAATAGCTTGCAATAACATCACCGCTCTCACATCAAACGGAACATTAGTTTTTGCCGGAACAGCCGATAGCGGAGTTTATATCTCCAATGCCGCCGGCACAAATTGGACTCCAATAAATAATGGATTGACAAGCACCAACATCACTGCATTACAATACGTGAACAATTGCCTGATTGTTGGAACAAAAAAAGATGGAATATTTGTTTCAACAGATAATGGAACCAGTTGGAGTGCTGCCTCAAACGGATTGCCAATCCATACCAACATTCGATGTTTGTATGTTTATGGAACGATACTATATGCAGGAACGGGTGATGGCGATGTGTTTGCAAGCTATGATTATGGCGCTAATTGGATTTCAATAAGCACTGGTTTAATAGGATCGCCAGTGCTGTCGCTTTGCGCTTCAGGTAATTATTTGTTGGCAGGTATCAATGCCGGAGGAGTATGGAAACGACTATTGTCCGAAATTAATGGGATTTTCGATTTACAGAATAAACCCCTAATATATAGTTATCCAAATCCTGCAAAAGATAATATTACCATAGAAAACCAACAGCAAGGAATTCAATCAGTGATTGAAATTTCAAACATCCAAGGTCAACTTATAAAAACCATTACAACAAATGGTAATAAAACCAATATGGATATTTCGTCTCTGCCGCGGGCTGTATATATTGTAAAAATGATAACAGAAAAGAGTGTATGGATTAATACGTTTGTGAAAGAATAACATCAAAACTATTATACTGTATTATAAATCGTCGGTTGAGAGAAAACTGTTACTTCCCATCCACTGCTGAATGGATGGGTCTATTTTCAATATCAAACTATTCTACTCAAAAATAGACAACGGAAATTGTTTTGTGATTCGTAAATGATTTATTTTCTATCTTTGCTAAAAATATTGCATACCTATTGTACCGATATTTTTGATGGAACAAAGGGTAGTTTGTTACCATAAAATAGCTATCAATATTTGTAGTAAGAAACAATAATAAACAATCAGAGCAGTGAGCCGAAGACGACTCCAAAATCCAAAGATGAAATGAACTATATCGTATTGAAAAGAATTATAACATATTTGAACAGGATGAAAAAGCTGTCGTATTTTCTCATCATCGCCTTTATCACGGGATGTTAGGGGCAAAATGGCGTGGTGCTTCCCCTTTATGCTTCGGTGTATGATTCGGTTTTCAAACTAAACCCTGTCTACAGTGGTTATGGTTTCGATTTTCCTGTCGGAAAGCCCGATGCCAAAGGATATTACGATGCACAAGGCTTCGGTCAGAACACCCATTTGGGCAACGATTGGAACTCCAACAGCGGTGGAAACACCGATTTGGGTGATCCCGTTTACAGCATTGGCGATGGTTATGTGTCGTGTGCGCAAGACTTTGGTGGCGGTTGGGGCAATGTGGTGCGTGTGGTTCATTGCCTCGACACGCTGAAGCAGGTGTATGTGGAGTCGCTTTATGCCCATTTGCAAGTGATACAGGTCAAGAAAGGGCAATTAATCAAAAGAGGCACCCAAATAGGCACTATCGGAAACTGCAACGGGCATTATTATGCCCATCTTCATTTTGAAATAAGAAGATTGGTTGATATGGACTTAGGAGGCGGATATTCGTCTGACACCACAGGATTTTACGATCCTACCGCTTTTATAAAGAAACACCGCCCAAGGAAATAGGAGATGCCTCGTTCGGCTTGGGCTGCGACTATGTTGAAGCTATCCTTTTAGACTCTGCCTAAATCAAACAACAATTCAACAATAAAACAATAAAACCATCCCATCAACAAATGACAAAAACTTTCCCATCGAATCAACTTTTTTAGTAATTTTGCGTTTTAATTAAAATCGTTCGATGCAGTTTCTACACCCATATTTTTTGTTTGGCTTATTGGCAGTGGCAGTGCCTATTATCATCCATTTGTTCAACTTCAGGCGCTACAAAAAAGTATTCTTCTCCAACGTGAGTTTGATCAACGAGGTGAAGCAAGAAACCCGCAAACGTTCGCAACTGCTTCATTTAATCATTTTAATGCTGCGCATCTTGGCAATAATTGCCTTGGTGTTGGTGTTTGCGCAGCCTTATGTGCCCTATGCCAAACATGCCGCCAACCCCAAAGCCGTCAGCTATGTGAGCATCTATATAGACAACTCCTTCAGCATGCAAGCCGATGGCATCAACAGCAATTTGATAGAAGAAGCCAAAACCAAAGCCCTCGAAATCACCGCTGCCTACAAACCGAGCGACTATTTTCAGTTGGTGACCAACAATTTCGACCCGCGCCACTATCGCTTTGCCTCGCGCGACGAATTTGCCGAGATGCTACGCGAGGTGGAGGTGAGTCCCTTTGCCAAAAACATCGCGGAGGTGGCGCGTCGCCAAGCCGAGAGTTTCAAAGACATCCGCAACACTGCCAAAAACGTGTATTATATCTCCGACTTCCAAAAAAACACCACCCTCAGCGACCAATTTAAGCCCGACACCACCATCAAATATTATTTCGTGCCCCTCAAATCCAACACGCAAAACAATCTCTACATTGATTCCTGTTGGTTCGAGTCGCCGGTGCATTTGGTGGGTCAAAAGGCGAAGTTGATTGCCCGCGTCAAAAATTTGGCGAATGCGGCGGTGGAGAAAGTGCCCCTCAAACTGATGGTCAACAATGTGCAGAAAGCCGTCAGCAGCTTCGACATAGGACCCAACACCACGGCTGACATCACCATCACCTACACCGATGCCGAATCGGGCATCCATCAATGTATGTTAGAAATCGCCGACAGCCCCATCACCTGGGACGACAACTTTTATTTCTCCTACTCCATCCTGAAGTCCCTGCCCCTACTGAGCATCAACGGCAGCCAACCGAGTGTGTATCTCAATTCGCTCTTGGGCAACGACTCTGCGTTTGTGTTCAAAAACATATCTGTCAATGGCGTTAACTATAGCGAATTGGCTTCCTACAATCTGATACTGCTGAACGAAATTGACGACATCTCCACGGGCTTGGCTCAGGAGTTGCAGAAATTTGTGGCGGCAGGCGGCAGTTTGTTTGTGGTGCCTTCGGCGCATATCAATGTGGAGTCCTACCGCAGCTTCCTGAACGCTATAGGCTCCGACTATTATGGCACTTTGATAAAAGCTACGCAGAAAATCTCTGCTATCAATTTGCTCAACCCCGTGTATAACGACGTGTTCGAAAGCTTCCCCGAAAATATTGATTTGCCGCAGGTGATGTCTTACTACAGCATCAGCCACATCAGCAAATCCAATCAGGAGTTTCTGTTGAAATTGCAAAATGGCGACATGTTTCTCAATCAGCAATCGGTGGGCAACGGCAAAGTTTATCTGATGGCGGTTCCGTTGCAGACCGACTTTAGCAACTTTCCCAAACATGCCGTTTTTGTCCCGACTATGTATAAGATAGCCATGTTGAGTTCGCCGCAACACAAACTGTACTACACCATCGGTCGCGACGAAGTGGTCAACATCTCCACCGCCCGCGACACCGTTCAAGAATCCATTTATAAGCTGAAACAAGCGAAAGGCAGCGACGAAATCATCCCCGAACAACGCAAAACGGCAGGCATCCTCAGCCTGATGTTTCACAATCAGGTGCTCAACAATGGGAATTATTTGTTGATGAACGAAAACGTAGAGCAGTCGTGCATCTCGTTCAACTACAACCGTCAGGAATCCAACATCACGAGCTTCACCTCCTCCGAGATCAATGCTTTTATTGATAAGAATAAATTACAGAACACGCAAATAATCGAATCCACCTCGAAACCGCTCACGCAAATCATCACCGAAATGAACCAAGGCATCAAATTGTGGAAAACTTTTGTGCTACTTGCTTTGCTATTTCTTGCTGCAGAAGTATTACTTTTGCGCCTGTGGAAATAAATTGATGAACCTATGGATGAACCGAACATACTAAACGAAGCGGAAGCAGAAGACAACCCTGCCATGTCAAGCGATTCGCAGGAAGAACTTCCTAAGACCATCCATTTGTCGGGAATGTATAAAAATTGGTTCCTCGACTATGCTTCTTATGTCAACCTCGAACGTGCTGTGCCCGATGTGCGCGATGGTTTGAAACCCGTTCACCGCCGCATCTTGCATGCCCTCAAAGAAATTGACGACGGTCGTTTCAACAAAGCTGCCAACATCATCGGCAACACCATGAAATATCACCCGCATGGCGATATGTCCATCAGTGAGGCGTTGGTGCTCTTAGGTCAAAAAGATTTGCTCATCGAAACTCAGGGGAATTGGGGCAATATCCTTACGGGAGATAGAGCAGCGGCGCCACGTTATATTGAAGCGCGTTTGTCGAAGTTTGCCCTCGAGATTGTGTTTAATCCCAAGACCACCGTGTGGAAAAGCTCCTACGATGGACGCAACAGAGAGCCTGTTACCCTGCCCGTCAAATTCCCCCTCTTGTTGGCTCACGGCGTTGAAGGCATCGGTGTGGGTTTGGCATCCAAAATACTTCCCCACAACTTTATTGAGCTGATTGATGCCTCCATCAACCATCTGAAAGGCGAAGACTATGAGTTCTTCCCCGATTTCCCTACAGCGGGTATGGCTGATTTCTCCAAATACAACGATGGAGCCACAGGCAGCAGGGTACGCGTCCGAGCACGCATCAACCAATTGGACAAAAAGACACTTGTCATTACCGAAATTCCCTTCGAAACCAATACGGGCACCCTCATTGATTCCATCGTATTAGCCAACGAAAAAGGCAAAATCAAAATACGCAAAATAGATGACAACACCGCAGCAAACGTTGAAATCCTCATACATCTAACCCCCGGTGTTTCTCCCGATACTACCATTGATGCTTTATACGCCTTCACGGATTGCGAAATGAGCATCTCTCCCAATTGTTGTGTGATTGATAAGCACACGCCGCGCTTCACCAATGTGCGCGAAATCCTCGAAATATCTGTGCAGAACACCCTCGATTTGCTCCAATTAGAGTTAGAAATCGAGAAAGCAGAATGTTTGGAGCGTCTCCATTTCTTATCCCTCGAACGTATTTTTATTGAGAAAGAAGTCTATCAGCTTATCCGCAAATCGAGAACCGACCAAGAGATTGACGAAACCATTGACAATGGTTTGAAACCCTATATCAAGGAATTCATACGCGAAGTAACCATAGAAGATATTCATCGCTTGCGCAAAATCCCCATTGACCGTATTTCGAAATACAATTCCGATAAAGCGGAAGACATCATCAGTTCCTTGCGCGACGATATAGTGCAGGTTGATTATGATTTAGACCATTTGGTTGATTATGCCGTAGCCTATTACGAACGCATCAAAAAGAAATACGGTCCGGGCAGAGAACGCAAGACTGAAATCCGCAACTTCGACATCATACAAGCTACGATGGTGGCTGCTGCCAACCAAAAACTCTATGTCAACCGCATCGAAGGCTTTGTGGGTACGGGCATCAAAAAAGATGAATTCGTCTGCGATTGTTCCGATATTGATGATTTCATTGCTTTTAAGTCTGACGGAACTTTCCAAGTTTCGAAAGTGTCGGATAAGGTGTTTGTCGGAAAGGATATCATCTACATCAATGTATTCAAGAAGAACGACGAACGCACCATTTACAATATGATTTATCAGGATGGCAAGACAGGTCCTGCCATGATAAAGCGCTTTGCGGTAACAGGCGTAACGCGCGACAAGGAATACTCCCTGACGAAAGGCACTGTGCATACCAAAGTCTTGTATTTTACCGTGAATCCCAACGGAGAAGCCGAAATCATCACGGTGAACCTGCGTCCCCGTCCCCGTTTGAAGGTGTTGACCTTCAATTATGATTTCAGCACTATTGCCATCAAGGGACGCAGTTCCATCGGTAATATCCTCACCAAGCATATCGTCAGAAAGATTTCGTTGAAAGATGAAGGCGTTTCCACCTTGGGCGCACGCGATATTTGGTTCGACGACAGCGTGAACCGTCTGAATGCAGAACAACGAGGCAAATGGCTCGGCGCTTTCGAAGCGGAAGATAAAATCATCACCTTTATGAAGTCGGGCAACTTCAAAATCTATAATCCCGATTTCTCCATCCATTTTGATGAAGATCTTTTCATCATCGAGAAATATAATCCCGAGAAAGTTTATACGGTGATTTATCACGATGGGGAAGTGGGTTTTAGCTTTGCCAAACGTTTCACGGTGGAATATACCGACAAGAAGTCGTGCTTCATCAGCGAAAGTGCCAATTCTCACCTAATTGAATTTATGCAGGAAAAGAATCCTTCCGTTGAGTTGATTTTTGATGCAAAACATTCGCGCAGCAAACCTTCCGAGCTGATAGATTTGGTGGAATTCATCGGTGTGAAGAGCTACAAAGCCAAGGGAAAGCGTTTATCAACCAACCCTATTGTTTCCATGCATCGCATTATCCCTGAAGTTGTGGAAGAAGAAGAACCTGAAATGCTTGACGACATCGAACAAATTGAGGAAGAAGCTGAAGAAACACCTTCGATTTCAAATGAGATACGCATGACCAACTTCACGGTTGAGGAAGTCATTGATGATGTTAGCGATTTCAATGAAATAATCACAGAAGATACCCCAACAGAGGAAGATGCTCCGTCAAAGAAACCGAAAAAAGAACCGAAACCGAAAAAAGATAATAAAGACAACAAAGATTCATCAGGAAGTTTTCAAATCCAATTTGAATTTTAAAAAGAATTAAACATTATGGAAGACAAAAAAATATTAGAGATTACTGAGGATGTGAAATGGATAGGTGTTTTGGATCCAGACCTTGAAACCTTCGACATTGTGATGATAACTCACGGTGGCACTACATACAATTCCTATTTTATCAATGCACAGAAGAAAACCATAGTTGATACTACCAAAGATAAGTTCTGGGATGTTTATTTGGCAAAGCTGTTGGCAGTGACTAAACCCGAAGAAATTGATTACATCATCATCAATCATTCAGAACCGGATCATTCGGGCAATTTAAAGAATTTGCTCAAACTTGCTCCCAATGCAACCGTGGTAGGTTCCGGGAATGTAGTACGCTATTTAAAAGACTTGATGAATATGGATTTCCCACATATCATTGTGAAAGATGGTGACACACTCGACCTTGGAAACAAAACCATCCGTTTCATTGGTGCGCCAAATCTCCATTGGCCCGATACCATGTATTCCTATTTGGAAGAAGACAAGCTGTTGTTTTCCTGCGATTCCTTTAGTGCTCATTATTGCCATCCTGAGATGCTTGATGATAAAGTGGACTATTATGATGATGCTTTCCAATATTATTTTATAGTGATTATGGAAGTCTTTAGCAAGTTTGTGTTAAAAGCTATCGAGAAAATCAGACCTCTTGACATTCAAGCCATTTGTACCGGACACGGACCTATACTGACTCATGATTGGAAAAGATACGTTGACCTAACGGAAAAATATGCACGTGAGGCATTAGCGAAACATAAAAACGAACATGTTATGATTGCGTATGTTTCTGCTTATGGCAACACCAAGATGATGGCTGAAGCAATTGCTAATGGATTGAAAGAGCATAAAACCATCGAAGTTGAATTGTGCGATTTGGAGGATATGTCAATCGAAACGATAGAATTTAAGATGATTAAAGCTACTGCCTATATTATTGGCAGTCCAACAATAAATCAAAATACTTTTCTGCCAATCTACATGATGTTTTCCCTTTTGTCGCCCTTGAGCGACCGTGGTAAACTTGCCGGATGTTTTGGTTCTTATGGTTGGGGTGGAGAAGTGCAAAAGATTATTGAATGTAACCTCTCCAATCTGAAACTAAACTTGTTTCCTGAAAGCATCTTCATCAAATTCACCCCTTCAGCGGAAGACTTGAATAGATGCTATCACTATGGATTTGACTTTGGTACGAAGATGCTGGAGTTGAATTGTGTTGCTAAACCTTAAATTATTAAAACCATGAATAACGAAATCAAAAACCTCGCACCACAAAGAGTTTGGGGTTATTTTTATGAAATTATGCAAATTCCGCGTCCATCGGGCAAAGAAGAAAAGATTATTGCTTATCTTCAGGAATTTGGCAAACAACACAAGTTGGAAACCCTTACGGATGAAGTGGGCAATGTCCTAATTCGCAAAGCGGCTACGGCAGGTAAAGAACATTTGCCTTCCATCGTGCTTCAAAGCCATTTGGATATGGTGTGCGAAAAGAATTCGGACACCAAACATAACTTTGAAAAAGACCCCATAAAAGCTGTAATCGAAAATGGTTGGCTCATTGCCCATGAGACAACTTTAGGAGCTGATAATGGTATCGGTGTTGCTTTACAGATGGCGGTCTTAGCTTCAAACACTATTGAACACGGACCCCTTGAATGTTTATTCACGGTGGATGAAGAAACAGGTTTGAAGGGCGCTTTCTCCTTGAAAGAAGATTTTGTAAGCAGCCGTATGCTTATTAATCTCGACTCGGAGGAAGATGGTGAGTTCACCATTGGCTGTGCCGGTGGTGGCGACACTGTGGCACGTTTCTTCTATACCAAAGAAGATGTCCCTACCAATTACGAAGCATGCAAAATTAGCGTGAGCGATCTGCAAGGCGGGCATTCCGGTGAAGATATCAACAGAGGCAGGGGCAATGCCGTGAAACTCTTGACGCGGATATTGTGGAATGTGACGAATAAATTTGGTGTGCGTGTGTCCTATATCAAAGCGGGTAATCTCCGCAATGCTGTTGCCCGTGAAGGCAAATGTGTTTGTGTGGTTCCCCTCGAAAACATGACGGCTTTTGCTGCATATTTTGCACAAATTGCCTCCGACATCAAAGCAGAATACAAAACCAACGAGCCTAAACTCACCATTACCTGCACAGGCGAAGAAACACCTTCCTATGTGTTGGATTTAGATACTCAGAAATTATTGCTTAATGCACTCTACGCTTGCCCACATGGCGTCATCACTATGTCGCCCGACATTGAAGGTTTGGTGCAAACGTCCACCAATTTGGCTTCCATTAAAATGCGTGGCGATGCTAAAGATGCTGAAGACGACAAAGAAATCCCCGAATTGCAAGACAATGAAATCAAAGTTGCTACAAGCCAACGCAGCGCCATCGAATCAGCGAAACAAGATATGGTGGATATGGTGGATTGTGCTTTTGCCCACAAAGGGGTTGAGGTGTCACATGCTTCAGGCTACCCCGGTTGGAAACCCGATTTGGATTCAAAGATATTGGCGATTTCTGTCAAGTCTTACGAAAAGTTGTATGGCAAAAAGCCTATCATCAAAGCCATACATGCAGGTTTGGAATGTGGCTTGATTGGCGAAAAATATCCCGGTATTGATATGATTTCTTTCGGACCAAGCATGTTGGGAGTACATGCACCCGGCGAAAAGATTGAAATACACACCGTGCAGAATTGTTGGGATTTGCTTGTTGATGTGTTGAAATCGTTGTAATTCTTTATCTTTGTTAACAACTCAACCTTCGCAGTAAGTTCTGTTGTTGAAAAAGAATAAAAAAGCAGCATTTATATTTTGTTATGACTCTGATATTCTGCAAATCACAAAACCCTACTGTTAGCAGAATAATTCGAGTTTGAGAACGTTAAATAAATGGGATTCAATGTAAATAATAGCAGAAGCTATTTATTATTTTTGCTTCCGTTTATTTCATGTCACTGAAAAATGACAATAACTAAATTCAAAAACCTTATGTCATTAATTTACGATTTCTTTTGCTTGATTTATCCACGAATTTGCAGTGCTTGCGATGCATCTTTGCTTAAGCATGAAGAAATTCTATGCACTTTCTGCCAGCATCAACTGCCAAAAACAAATTATCATCACGATTCCGACAACCCGCTTTTTAGAGTCTTTTGGGGAAGAATTCCGATTGCTCATGCCGCTGCCTTATATTTTTTTAAAAAAGGGGGGAAAGTTCAACATGTAATACATCAACTCAAATATAATGGTATAGAAGAAACCGGCACTTACTTAGGCGAATCTTACGGTCATGATTTGTTGCAATCGGCATTTTTTAAAGATGTTGAGGTAGTGATTCCTGTTCCATTGCACAAAAGAAAATTGCGAAAAAGAGGTTACAATCAAAGCGAATTGATTGCAATTGGCTTATCGAAGGCTATGCAAATACCCTGCGACACCAAAACCTTAATCCGAACCACTGCTTCTAAAACTCAAACCAAAAAATCCCGTTTCAAACGTTGGGAAAACGTGAAGGAAATATTTACCATCACCAATCACGAACACCTTCAAGGCAAACACATTCTGTTGGTTGACGACGTAATCACCACGGGAGCCACCATTGAAGCCTGTGCACGCCAACTTCTAACCATTTCGGGCGTAAAAGTAAGCGTTGTAGCTCTTGCTTGCACGGTTGGATTGAATTAGAACTTTGTTGCCAGCACAGCCGTTCTTTTATAATGTTTGACAGAACCTTTCAAATCAAAACTCTCCACATAAATCACATAAATGCCGATGTTTGCTTTGGTAGCATCGTCCTGAGTTCCATCCCACGAAAAGGTTTCTTTTTTAGAAATCAATTTGCTTTTCATTAAATTCCTTACCAAACATCCTTTTGCATCATAAATCGCTATCGAAATTATCTTACCGGGACCATCTGCTGTACAATTGATGTTCAACACATCATTATACCCATCATTATCGGGCGAAAAAATTTCCGGCTCAACCGAAACAGCCATATCGTCTTTAAAATTTCCGGGAAAATATTGTGAGTTTTCGTACGCGGGAGTCGCAAAACCTACACTTTCTGCTGCCGAATGCCAATTGGTTTCATCGCTTGCAGGACGATTATAGTCAATCCGTTCCAAGGAAACACCATCTGTTGAGTTCAACAATGGGAAGTGCATATCGGCAGTGTAAGTCATGGCGTCTATCACTGTATCTGCTGTAGTGGATAAAATAACGGTTCCATCATCATTATTAAATGTGGGAAAAGATTCCATTTTGATAAACGAATATGGATTGGGTGTGCTATATTGTTCCTTTACTTTATCAGGATTGGTTGTCAACACAATATACTCTTTCGGAAAAATTAAAAAATTATCGTTTGTAATGACACGAGAATCTTCAGGTGAAGCCAAGTTTACATCCATAAAGTCCAAAATCTTTTCAGAACGATTATAGATTTCCGCAAAATCAACACCATCCTCTTTTGGATTCGACAGCACCTCGTTGATGACCAAATCTGCTGAGTCGGGCATCTCTGGTAAGGCAAATCGAGCCGTAGAATTCGCAAGGATTTTATTGCCGGAACAATCAAAAATACTATCACTAATACTAAGTGTGTAAACGATGTGTGGCAATAACTCCTGCGAAAAGAAAAGTGTTGCAGACATGTTGTCAGGTTTACTAAACACTATAGTACTTGGGTTGCCAATACCGTTATCAACGGTATATTTCGCGAGATTATCCATAAAAATACTGTCCAACGGCTCATTGAAGAATATTTTTGCACGCAAGGGTTCGTATCTTGAGGCAGATGCTCTGATTAACTTAGGGATTGATACGTCGGGGTTGTTACCTCTAACGGAATTAAGCTTGCCGGGAGTTCCTCCACTCGGATCTATCGAAACTTTCCAGTTTGCCATTTCCCCGCAGGGATTGTTCGCATCTATTTGTTCTAATGACCATCCCCCATCCGCTTTGATTGAGTTTCGATACCATGAATCGGAATAGGTAACGAAATGAATTAAGCTCCCAGCCGCGTTTTGCAGTACAATAGTTGCCCCCGTATTTGTAAGCGAAAGCGATGGAATTCCTATGGCTGTTCCATAAGGAATAAATAATCCAACGCCATCTTCGTCGCAAATAATACAATATGCATTGGATGCTATGGTTATATTCGGTAAAGATACATGTGAAGAATTAATATCGAGACTCCAATCCTTTATATTTATAGGAGATGTCGTTTTATTGAACAACTCAATATATTCTTGGTTCGGCAATCCCATTGGCGGATCGGGGTCTGCCATGATTTCATTTATCACAATGTCGAATTCATGCGCTTCATAGAATGTAAAGGGAATCGAAACCGCCACCATCACATTCTCGGAGTAATCCTGAACATTGGCAATGCTTATAGAATATGTATTTCCATTTAAAAATGAAGATGAATACAGTGAATGTACTATGTTCCCTAAAACGGCATCTTTAGTAGCTGAAATTGGATTGCCGAATCCCGAAACGTTATAGTTGGAAATGGCTTCGGCAGTAGTTTGTTCCACATGCTCCGAAAAGGTGATGTCAAGTTGAGTGGACGAAACAACGTTTACGGATAGCACCGCTGGGCGTGTGGTGTCAACTATTATCGGACCAACATATATATCATCAAAATAGAAATTAGTTTTGTTCGTACTGGTATATTTACAAAAAATTCCGAAATAGGATGAGTTATTGAATGTATTGTCAATGCAAGTCCCTTCCAACACATAGTTAGTGGAACCGGTTTGGTCAGAAAATAGAGACCATGCTCCCGAATTATCCCGTTGTACTTTAATTCTATAGGATGAGGAAGCACCTGTGAAGCAATGATGTCCCGCGATAAGCTTTTGCGTGGTCATTCCATCTTGTTTCCATAAAGAAATACTGTCAAGTTGATCGTTAATGTCATCGCCAAACATCACATAATATCCCTTGAGATTGCCTTTTAAATTCGGGCTGTCGGAAACCAGATACACGCGACAATTATTCGACTTCGAGGTATTCAGTGTCAGCCGAAGCCAGAAGTCCCATTGCTGATTATCCAGTGTGGATATTGGTGTTGCGATGTATAAGCAGGAAGTGTCAGCGGCAGTCCCATCCAATTGTAGGCGGGGAGCACTGCTCCACGATGAATTTGAATAGGTGGAGATTTGAAATTGCGATGAATCTCCATGCCAAGCAGGGTTGGCAGTGAAATTTGCATCAGAGAAATCGTCTTGCACCTGAGCCAATGCAGTAAATGGAAGAAATAATAGTGCAATAATTATTATTTTCATAAACGTTAATGTGGAGTTGTGAAAATATGCTTAATGAGATGGCGTTTTATATTGACAATTGCAATAGTTGCTTGTATGATTGCATTTCTTCTATCAATAAATATACGTATTTTAAACATATAATATAGATATTCTAAACCTATCTTTATACAAAAAAAAACCATCCATGGATGAACGGATGGTCTTCTTTAATTATAATCATTTATCGAATGAGGGTAATCGTACCTGAGAAGTTTTTAACATCTACGCAGTCGCCGTGGTCGCCGTAGTTTACGGTAAGAACATAGTAGTAAACCCCTGTTGCTTCTTTTCCGCCATTCCAAGCATTGTTATTTCCGTTGTAATCGTCCGACTCATAGATTTTCTTACCCCATCGGTTGTAAATTTTCAGATTGGAGTTGGGAAAATCCTCGATGCCCTCAATTTTAAATTCATCGTTTTTTCCATCTGCGTTTGGAGTGATGACATTATAGAGCGTCAATTCGCAGCTTTTGGATTCTACTTTGCGGGTATCATTCACTGTTGTGCATCCGGTTACGGCAACTCCAACGGTATAAGTTTTATTTACGTCAATACATCCAAACAATATATCGCGCGTGGTTTGCCCGTTTAAGTCAGAAATTGGGTCGGTGGTCCACAAATATGTGTAATTGTATTGATCCAAATAGTTGTTGATGTCGGTTACACGCATTTTCATTAAATTGTAGCTGCACATGGAAGTGTCGGAGCCTATTTCGATGGTAGGCACCGGTATTATAGTAATGTGAACGCTATCTGAGACTTCACAATTATATCCAAATTCTTCGGCAATAGTTACTGAATACATACCCGTTACTTGTGCGGTGATAGACTGAGTTGTTGCGTCTGTGCTCCATTCATATTGGAAGTTGGGAACGCCTGTATTGAGAGTAACCGGTACTGTGCTACATTGATCCGGACCTAAGTCCGGCTGCGTGGGCAAGGCTAAGACCTTTATAAAGACCGTGTCGGTGTTGGAACAATGCAGGGTGTTGGTGACATTCGAGTTGGTTACTGTAACCCAATAGAATCCTGTTGAAGTTACGGGTTGAGTTTGAAGGATGCTGCCTGTTGACCAATTGAAAGTGCTGCCTGGACCCGGGTCTAAGGTATAGTTGATGTTGTTTCCACATAAAATGGTGTCATGTCCGAGCGAGAAATCAGGAGTTTGCACTACTTGGATGTTGAGCGTGGTGTCATAAGAACAACCAAATACATCCACCACTGTAACCGTATATTGATAGGTTCCGCCCGAATCAGGTATAACCATAATGGTGCTATCGTTGACAATAGAGAAAAACGAACCCGTCCAGAATACAGTATCAATCGGAACCGTGTAGCCCCATCCGGTAGGCAACAACGAAGGATCTAGGTTGAGTTCCCACCAAAAGATGTAACCATTATCTGATGAATAATCGTCGCATATCTGTATGTTCCACGTTCCGTTTAATGGGCAACCAATTAATCCGCTTAAGGGGTTGTTTGGAGTGATATAGTTTGTATTATTCATGGTGTTGGTCGAATCCATCGTACCTAAAGAATTAGAAGATAGGTAGTCGAAAGTGCCATGCTGTGGATAAATTTCCGACCAACAGTATGTCCATCCAACGGGTCCAACAGCATTGTAAGCCGCATCGCATGGATAGGTAGAATTATCATACGGGGCATTATCCAATGGTGAGCCTAGGAAGGCACCGCCTGAGTGGGTGTTGGGGTCAAGTTGAACACTTTGACCATTAGGGCAAATTATCGTAAAACCAAGATCTCCGGCAAAAGAATGTTCCATGTTTACACAAATAGACAGCACATCGTTGGCACTTGTGATTGTAGTGCCAGGAGCAAAAGCAGCGAAAGACACAAACGTGTTATAACACTGAACGGAACAGAGGTTTCCATCGGGGATAAACGTCGTACTGTCGAATCTCTGACTTGCTGATTGGTGAGAATTGATGGGTTCCACAACGAAAACCGAACCTGAATTGTAGCCGATTGTTATGTAGGAAGTATCCGTGCTCGAACACATATCAGGCAGAGGATTGACCACGGCAAAAGGGCTTTGGGAAATACGAACTCTGCATCCAAGATAATTGGAGTTGACGCATCCTCGTACATCCGTGATGGATAAAGCAACATCATAGCCTCTTACGGCAAGGTAAGTTTTGCTTACAAATTGACCGGTGGCAGTTGTGCCATCGCCAAAATCCCATACGTATGTAGAAGTAGTGCTATCTTGATCGTATAAAATATTGTCTTGTGGAAAAGCATATATGCCGCTTCCTCTTGCAGCGAATTGGATAGTATTGCCGATACAGATGTCAACATAATTACTGTCGTTTGGATGAGGAATGGTGAGTGTGGGATTGAGAGCGGCTAAAATATCTTGACATTGTGGGATACAGGCAAGGGAAGCAAACCATCCGGCAGTATTCAATGACGCATTGGATTTGAATTGGAATGTTAGATCGCCGGTCAAGTTTGATATGGAACCTTTCACGAATGACGGGGGCGGATTGTTATTGTTGTATTTACCGATTACGGGGGCTACGATAGTGGAACCATCATAAACGATTAAGGTATCACCGGGTTCAACGTCAAAAGAGTTGAAGCTCATTTTGGTGTGCGTGTTGGTGATATTTGGCGAATGGAATGTCATAACATAGTTTTCGTTGTCTGCATAATTTCCACCGCTTCCGCTGTCATAAAAATCGCCGGAACAAGAGTCAACTGTTCCTTGAGAGCTAATCAAATATGTTTGTGATTTAACCACGAAGGTCATCACAAGAAAGAACGATAAGAGCAATATCTTTTTCATAGAGATAAATTTATAAAGGTGTAATAAATTTACTTTAGTTGTTTCATATAGGCTTTGAATTCTCCTGAGATTTGCGATAGCGGTTTAAAGACGATTGCAATTCCGGCATCATTCCATAAATAGGTTATAAAGTTATTCGAACTTAGTTCAAATTTATATTTCAACGCATTGAAATTTTCTTTTGAATAGGTCTTTTCTTTAAAATACTGTCCAAATGTTTTGGAATCATCGGCAACAGCTACGGTGCGTATGTCGGTTCCTGTAACTAGTTTTTGAGCTGTTTTCAAATTTACTGTGTAATAACAGTTGTCGAGGTAATAGTTGTAGTAGGGAATCAACTCCGACTTTGAAGCTTCAAGTTGGGCAATGTATTCCGAACTTAAAACGTCGTATAAACGTTTATCTGCTTTGTAAGTGGTCTGTGCATTGAGCGCGGTTACTAATAGAAGTGCTGCAAATGCTAAAAATAATTGTTTTTTCATAGTATATATTTTTTAATTAATGTACATAATCAGTTCATCAAAGACAAAAATAAATATAATTTGGTTGCCTCAGCACAAAATAATAAAATAGAAGCAAAATAATTTATTTCTTTTGCAGTTTTTATCCAAAATAATTCTCTTGGTTCTTGTCTTAAAATGGAAAAATAATGTGGAAAATTTGTGAGAAAACTTGTTTAATCACCGGCGCAACTTCCGGTATTGGGAAGCAGACGGCTTTGGCACTTACTCGCCAAGGAGCCAAAGTTATATTCACGTATCGAAACGAAAAAAAAGCCATAGAAACTCAAAAGTTCATAGAATCGGAAACGGGTACAAAACCTGAAATGTATTATTGTGATTTATCTTCTTTTGATTCAATACGAAGTTTTACTGAGCAGTTTAAATCAAAACATCAGCGACTTGATGTGCTTATTAATAATGCAGGCATTTGGGAACCTCATCGAACCCTAAGCGTAGATGGTATCGAAATGAATTTTGCCACCAATCATCTTTCGCCTTTTTTGTTGACGAATTTATTGCTGGATTTGCTAATTAAGAGTAATCCGGCACGTATTATCAATGTTGCATCAGGTGCTCATAAAAACGTAGAAATAAAATTTGATGATATAGAAATGAAACAGAATTTTAGAGGATTCAAATCTTATTCTCAATCAAAATTAGGCAATGTTTTGTTCACAAAAAGTCTTGCATGGAAACTTGCAGAAAAAAATGTGAGTGTTTATTGTTTGCATCCCGGTGTGGTTTCCACCGATATCTTTAAGAATATGGGAAAATTCTCGGCAGGCATAATGAAGTTGTTTTTGATTTCGCCTGAAAAAGGAGCGCAGACTTCTATTTACTTGGCAACTGCCAATGAAATAAATTCGCCTTCGGGAAGTTATTTCTTTAGGAAAAAAGTTGTATCTTCGTCGCGTATTTCAAATAACAAAGAAATTGCTGACAGATTATGGGATGTGAGTTCAAAATATATTGGTTTATAAAATAATAGTATCATGGAAAATGATTTAATAAAAACAAAAGAATATTCTAATGGTGAAATAACTATCGTGTGGAATGCGGACTTGTGTACACATGCCGCTTATTGTTTCACCGAGTTGCCCGAAGTTTTTGATATGGGTGCACGTCCTTGGATTAAGCCGGAGGGAGCTACTACAAAAGAAATTATTGAACAAGTGAACCGATGTCCCACGGATGCGTTGACCTTTTTCTATAACGATGAAATTAAAAATTCTATTAAAATACAAGAAATGAAAGATTCAGAAATAAATGACGCTGTGCGCATAGAAGTTATTGAAAATGGTCCCGCTGTGGTTAAAGGGAAATCCGTTTTAGTGGACAAAAACGGTATCAAAAAATTGTATAATACAAGCTATTCATTATGTCGCTGCGGACACTCAAAAAAGGAGCCTTTTTGCGATGGCACCCATTATGGAAATAAGTTTGAATAAAGCGTTGACAATTGATACTGCTATAAATTAAACTAAATAGGGTCTGCTGAAAAACATTTTTCCTATTGGTATTAAGC